>SBFV01000410.1 GCA_006227775.1 Gammaproteobacteria bacterium
ATACGGCGATTGGGAATATCGATCTGGATCCGGTCGCCCTCTTCCACCAAGGCGATGGTTCCACCTTCCGCCGCCTCCGGTGACACATGGCCGATGGAGAGCCCCGAGGTGCCGCCAGAAAAGCGGCCATCGGTGATCAGCGCGCAGGCCTTCCCCAATCCCTTGGACTTGAGATAGCTGGTGGGGTAGAGCATCTCCTGCATCCCCGGGCCACCCTTGGGTCCCTCATAGCGGATCAGCACTACCTCCCCGGGCAGTATCAAATCTTCGAGGATCGCCTCCACCGCCGCCTCCTGGCTCTCAAAGATGCGGGCGGGACCGGCGAAGGTGAGGATGGATTCATCGACTCCCGCCGTCTTCACGATACATCCATGCTCCGCGAGATTGCCGAACAGCACGGCCAAACCACCATCCTGACTGTAGGCATGGGCGCGGTCACGGATGCAGCCCGCCTGACGATCCAGATCCAGGCTGTCCCACCATCGGGATTGACTGAAGGCAACTTGGGTCGGGACCCCCCCGGGGGCGGCCAGGTAGCGCTCCCGGGCCTCTTCGCTAGCCGGGCGGGCAATATCCCAGGCTTCGAGGGCCATGCCCAGGGTCATGCTATGAACGGTCGGAACCTCACCGTGGATCAAGCCGGCACGGTCCAGTTCGCCGAGAATGCCGAAGACGCCACCGGCACGATGGACATCTTCCATGTGATACTTCTGGGTAGCGGGGGCGACCTTACACAGATTCGGAATGCGCCGACTCAGTCGGTCGATGTCAACCATGCCAAACTGGACGCCAGCCTCGTGGGCCGCGGCCAGCAGGTGCAAGACCGTATTGGTCGAGCCCCCCATGGCAATATCCAGCGCCATGGCGTTTTCGAACGCCTGACGATTGGCGATGGTTCGTGGCAACACCCGTTCATCGTCTTCCTCGTACCAGCGCTGGGCCAGGGAGACGATAAGCCTTCCCGCCTCAAGGAAGAGTTCCTTGCGGGCGGCGTGAGTCGCCAGCAAGGACCCGTTGCCCGGAAGACTCAAACCCAAAGCCTCGGTAAGGCAATTCATGGAGTTGGCGGTGAACATACCGGAACAGGAGCCGCAGGTCGGGCAGGAGGAGCGCTCGTATTCCTGGACCAACTGATCGCTCGCCGAAGGGTTCGCGGCAACCACCATGGCATCGACCAGATCCAGGTGGACCTCCTTCCCCTGATGCAGGACTTTCCCTGCCTCCATCGGCCCCCCGGAGACAAAGATGGCTGGAATGTTCAGGCGCAAGGCAGCCATGAGCATGCCAGGCGTGATCTTGTCGCAGTTGGAGATACAGACCAAGGCATCGGCACAGTGGGCGTTCACCATGTACTCCACCGAATCCGCGATGATGTCGCGTGACGGCAAGGAATACAGCATGCCTCCATGGCCCATGGCGATCCCGTCATCGACAGCTATCGTATTGAATTCTTTGGCAACACCGCCCGCTTTCTCGATCTCGCGCGCGACCAGTTGCCCCATATCCTTCAGATGGACATGCCCCGGGACAAACTGGGTGAAGGAATTGGCTACAGCGATGATTGGTTTCGAGAAATCCGCGTCGGTCATACCCGTGGCCCGCCACAGGGCACGGGCACCGGCCATGTTGCGGCCCTCGGTAGTGGTGCGGGAACGATAACGGGGCATGGTCTTCTCCGGATGATGCAATTTCCACGATCAGGTCGGCTCTGGAGACCTGGTTATACCCCTCGCGAGCACATCCCCGGTTTTCCCGGGACGTCGGGTAGGGACGCTTTGCCAGGTCCCTAACAACCTTATGGTCGCATCCTTACGACCGATGTACCCCCTTCGTCCTGCCCTGGTCAGGCTGAAAATCGGGACCCTTCGGATATAACCAGTATCGCCAGTGGCGGAGAATTCTACTGGAAGACACCCGCCCAAGCTTGATAGCCATTCAGGGTGTCCATTCAGATGCCGTGGGTGTGAAGGTATCGAAACGGAAGGGTGCCGCCATGATGCCGATGTCCGTTTCCAACAGCACCCTGGCTTCCCAGGTCATTCGACTGCGGACGCACACCGGCAGGCTTGCCTGACCTTTCCACTGGCCAGTGCCGCGGGATTCCAGGGTAACCCGGTTATATCCCATGTTCATGTCGGTACCGGCGAAATCCACCGACACCCTTCGCGTTTGTATCCCGTCGACGTGGACGGTCAAATCCAGGGGCTTAAGGACAGGAATGGACCTGGGATCAATGGCAAAACGCACCTTCCCACCCCCGGGCAGGACCGCCGTGCAGTCAGCCTCGCGCAGATCACAATCCGGCACCAGGGGCGCCACCGCGACAACCGCGGGAAAAAGGGTAGGCCAGACGGAATAAAGCGACAACAGGACGCCCGCCAGTGCAATGGCAGCCAGTGGAATCCAAAGGAAGTTTCGTTGCATCGTCCGAGGGGTGCGGCAAGCCAAGAGCAGTGGAATAGAATCGAACGGGTGCCCCGAGTTCCCCGGTTAGCGCCTGGGTCGGCGACGCAAAAAACCCCGTCACGGGTACCGTGGCGGGGTTGGGGGTATA
>SBFV01000121.1 GCA_006227775.1 Gammaproteobacteria bacterium
GAGAGCTGCGGCTTCTGCACCCCCTGCCGGGTGGGTGGCCGGCTGCTGGAAGCCTTGGTGGAGAAGGTGGCGGCGGGTAAGGCCTCGGCCTACGACCTGGAGGAGATGCGCGCCATCGGCAACCTGATGCGCCAGGCCAGCTACTGCGGTCTGGGGGCTACTGCTTCCAATCACGTACGAGACGTCCTCGACAAGTTTCCAGGGACCTACCAGCGGCGGCTCCGGGATTGTGACTACACCCCGGCCTTCGATCTCGATGCCGCCCTCTCCGCCGCCAGGGCACTCACCGGGCGCGAGGATGCCGGTGCCCATCTGGAGGGAATCTAAGTTGTTGCGGATACAGGCTGATTTTGTTCACCGGCTGGTCGTTGCCTTTGTTCCGAAGACCTCGACACTCCCCAAGAGGAGATCTGTGCTATGAACCTTTTCCGGCTCGATGGCCATGAGATCCCCTTCCAGTCGGGCCAGACGCTTATGGACGCCGCGCTAGTGGCCGGCGCCTACATCCCGCACCTTTGCCATAACCCGGAGTTGGCCCCCCACGGCAGTTGCCGGCTCTGCCTGGTGCGCGTTGGAGGGCGCCTGGTCTCCGCCTGCACCACCCCAGCGGTGGCGAATCTGGAGGTGGAGTCCGAGGTCCCGGACATCCAGGCCAGCCGGCGCGCCATCGTCCAGATGCTGTTCGTGGAGGGCAACCACATCTGTCCGGCCTGCGAGAAGACCGGCGCTTGCCAGCTCCAGGCGGTGGCCTACTACACCGGCATGCTGACACCACACTTCACCCACTTCTTCCCGCGGCGGGAACTGGATGCCTCCCACCCGGATTTCGTCATCGACTTCAACCGCTGCATCCTCTGCGAACTGTGCGTGCGCGCCAGCCGCGACCTGGACGGCAAGAACGTCTTCGCCATCAGTGGCCGCGGCATCGGCAGTCGCCTGGTGATCGACTCGCCCACGGGCAAACTCGGCGATAGTACCTTCTCCGCCAGCGATCGGGCGGCCCACGTCTGCCCAGTGGGGGCCATCCTGCCCAAGCGTGGCGCCTATGCCGTGCCCATCGGCCAGCGCCTTTATGACACGGCGCCCATCAGTCAGGTGGGCGACGTGGCCGCCAACGAGGGAAGGAGGGCGCCATGACCGACGAGATGAAAGTTGGCAAGATCAAAATCGCCACGGCTTCGCTGGCGGGCTGCTTCGGCTGCCACATGTCCTTCCTGGATATCGACGAACGCATCCTCGCTCTCCTGGAGCACGTCGAATTCGACCGGTCCCCCATCACTGACATCAAGCGGATTGGTGACTGCGACCTGGGCCTCATCGAGGGTGGGGTGGCGAACGCCGAGAACCTGGAGGTGTTGCGGGAGTTCCGTCGCCATTGCAAGGTCCTGGTGGCCTTCGGCGCCTGCGCCGTCAACGGCGGCATCCCGGCCATGCGCAACAGTTTCGACCTGGGCGATTGCCTGCGGGAGTCCTATGTCAGCGGTATCGGCGTCCACAACCCCGGGGTTCCCGACGATCCGGAGATCCCCTTGCTGCTGAACAAGGTCCATCCCATCCACGAGGTGGTGAAGGTGGATTATTTCCTGCCCGGCTGCCCCCCATCGGCGGATGCTATCTGGACCTTCCTCAACGAGCTGCTGGCGGGTGAGCCCATCACCTTGCCCTACACCCAATTGCATTACGATTGACCGCCGGACGAGAGGAGACCCCCCATGCACCACCATCCGGAAGTCAACCGCCTGGAGACGGCGCCCCAGCCCGCGGGTCTGCGGCGGGTGGCCATCGACCCTCTGACTCGGGTCGAGGGCCACGGCAAGGTCACCCTGCTGCTGGACGAGGATAACCGGATCCATCAGGCACGGCTGCATATCGTCGAGTTCCGCGGATTCGAGAAGTTCGTCCAGGGCCGGCCTTACTGGGAGTTGCCGGTGATGGTGCAGCGCCTGTGTGGCATCTGCCCCATCAGTCACCAGCTAGCCGCCGCCAAGGCCACCGACCAACTCGCCGGGGTGGACCGGTTAACGCCCACGGCGGAAAAGGCACGGCGCCTCATGCACCTGGGCCAGGTGCTTCAGTCCCATGCCCTGCACTTCTTTCACCTCTCCTCGCCGGACCTGCTGTTCGGCTTCGCCGACGCCGTCGCCCATCGCAATATCCTGGGCGTCATCCAGGACCATCCTGACATCGCCAAACAGGGGGTGCTGCTGCGCAAGTTCGGCCAGGAGGTCATCCGCGTCCTTACCGGCAAACGGGTCCATGGCACCGGCGCCATCCCCGGTGGGGTCAACAAGGCCCTGAACCTGGAGGAACGGGATTATCTGCTCGGCGAGGTGGACCAGATGATCACCTGGGGCGAGGCCGGGGTACGGTTGATAAAACGCATCTTCCTGCGCAACCGGGACTATCACTACCGTTTCGCCGCCGTCGACGCCAACACCCTCAGCCTGATCGGGCCGGACGGGGCCTTCGAGCTCTACCACGGCGGCCTGCGTGCCCGGGACGCGGACGGCGGCGATATTTTCGATCAGGCCGACTACCAGGACTACGAGA
>SBFV01000073.1 GCA_006227775.1 Gammaproteobacteria bacterium
TAGACCGGTCCGTCGTGAACTCACCACAAGCTTATCTGCTTAGGCTAGATAAGGGGGAAGAAGCCGGGACGGCAGAAAATGAGCGCGGAGGGCTGATCAGGCTGGTGAGGGGCGCTGGTGAGGGACCAGGCGCCATTAACCCCCTCTCAATTCCGGTCGGGCTTGCCGGTGCCAATGCGGCCCTCGGCCCCGGTGAGCAGGTTGCGGATGTTGCTCTTGTGGCGCCAGAAGAGGATGAGGCTGATGAGGACCTGCATGCCGACCAGCCAGGGGTCGTCCCATAGCCACCAGAGCAGAAAAGGGGCGAGTCCCATGGCAACCAGGGCGGAGAGGGAAGAGATCCTGACTACCTTGGCCATGAACAGCCAGATGGCCGCCACGCTCAGACCCAGGGGCCAGTAGAGACCCCACTGAACTCCCAGGGCGGTGGCTACGCCTTTGCCTCCCTGGAAGCCGAAGAAGACGGGATAAAGATGACCCAGAAAGGCCGCCAGTCCGGTTGCCGCCAGGCCATGGGTTTCCAGTTGGAGGGCATGGGCCGCCAGGAGGGGGATCAGGCCCTTGAGGCAGTCCCCCACCAGGGTGATGGCGGCGGCCTTCTTGCCACCTATCCGCAGGACGTTGGTCGCGCCGGGGTTGTTCGAACCCTGGGTGCGGGGGTCTGGCAGGCCCATCAGCCGGCAGACGATAATGGCGCTGGAAACGGAACCCAGGAGGTAGGCGGCCAGAACCAGGAGTGCGATGGTCATCATGGCGCGGCATTGGAAACCCAATCCCGGGGCCGGTCAAGCGGGTCCTTGCCAGAATCTTCGCCCTGCGCTGACCGGTCAATGGCTTAGCCGCCGCTACTCCCTCACGGCGCCGGCTTGTCTTTCCCGCCAGACGCCCCCCGATCCTAGGGATGCCATCCGATCCGGGAAAACCCAACACCGATTCGCGCGGGGTAGGGAGGGATGAGCCCCTCTCGCGAAAACCGATCAGCCCAAGGTTGACCATGTCATGATGCCTCGTCCACTGCCCGCCAGCGACCAGCTCCCCCACGCCCTCTATACCGCCGCCCAGGTCCGCGCCCTCGATCGGGCGGTCATCGCCAGTCATTGCCCTGGCCCCGAATTGATGGAGCGCGCGGGCCAGGCCGCCTATGCCCTGTTGCGCCGGCGCTGGCCCGAGGCGCAGCGGATCCTGGTGCTGTGCGGACCCGGTAACAACGGGGGGGATGGCTATGTCGTCGCCCGGCTTGCCCGGGGGGATGGCCTGGAGGTGCAAGTCCTCCAACTCGGGGAGGAGGCGCGCCTCAGCCCCGAGGCGCGAGGCATGCTTGATGCCTGGCGCGGGATGGGGGGGCAGTGCGAAGCCTTTCGTCAGCTCCCCCAACGGGTG
Organism: Gammaproteobacteria bacterium; assembly: GCA_006227775.1. Taxonomy (GTDB): domain Bacteria; phylum Pseudomonadota; class Gammaproteobacteria; order Chromatiales; family Chromatiaceae; genus M0108. Next base: position 1,381 of record SBFV01000073.1, read on the forward strand.
GACCTGATCGTGGATGCCCTGCTGGGTATCGGCCTGGAACGTCCCCTGACGGGGGAATGGGCTGCGTTGGTAGAGACCGTCAACGCCCGGCGTCTACCCGTGCTGGCCATCGATATCCCCTCCGGCCTCCATGCCGATACGGGACGGGTGCTGGGGATGGCCGTTCGGGCGACGGCCACCATCAGCTTTATCGGTCTAAAGCAGGGACTCTTCACCGGCGCTGGCCCCGAGTATAGCGGCGAGGTCCATTTTGCCGGCCTGGGGGTGCCCGCGAGGCTCTATGCCCGTGAGATCCCTGAGGCGCGGCGGTTGGATTGGTCCAAGTGCGCCCGGCTGGTACCGCCCCGTCGCCGGGATGCCCATAAGGGTGACCTGGGCCACGTGCTGGTGGTGGGCGGTGCCCCGGGTTTCAGCGGGGCGGCGCGCCTGGCGGGAGAAGGTGCCTTGCGGGCGGGGGCGGGCCTGGTTTCGGTGGCGACCCACCCGGACCATGCCACCCTGCTCAATCTGGGTCGGCCGGAGCTGATGGTGCGGGGAATCGCGAGGCCGGCGGAGCTGGAACCTCTGCTAGCGCGGGCCACGGCCGTCGCCATCGGCCCAGGGTTGGGGCAGGATGTCTGGGGTCAGGGGTTACTGGCGGCGGTCCTGGAGGTGGGCAAGCCCTTGCTGCTGGACGCGGATGCCCTGAATTGGCTGGCGCGGGCCCGGGTACGCCGGGAAGACTGGATCCTCACCCCCCACCCCGGAGAGGCGGCGCGGATGCTCGCCTGTTCGACCACAGAGGTGCAGGGGGATCGTTTTTTGGCCCTGCGCCGTCTGCGGGATGAGTACGGGGGTACGGTGATCCTCAAGGGTGCCGGTACCCTGATTGGCGGTTCCAGCCGCCGCCCCCCCGGGGTCTGTAGCCAGGGCAATCCCGGCATGGCCTCCGGCGGTAGCGGCGATGTACTTGCCGGCATCGTTGCCGCCTTCCTGGCCCGGGGCCTGATGGCGGAAGACGCGGCGGAGGCGGGGGTCTGCCTCCATGGAGCGGCGGGGGACGCCGCGGCGCGGAAAGGCGAGCAGGGGATGCTGGCGACGGACTTGATCGCGGCGATCCGCCCGATCCTCAATCAGGTGGAGACACGGCCATGAAGATCGAAATCCGTGGCGAGGCGGCCCAGGAGGCATTGGGACAACTGCTGGCCGGGTTGCTCCGCCCCCCATTGATCCTCTGGTTGGAAGGTGATCTGGGCACGGGCAAGACCACCCTGACCCGGGGCATCCTGCGGGGCCTGGGCCATGGCGGGGCGGTGCGCAGCCCGACCTTCACCCTGCTGGAACCCTACGAGCTGGGCCCCAGGCGTCTCTACCATCTGGATCTCTATCGGCTCGGCGATCCGGAGGAGCTGGAATATCTCGGCTTACGCGATCTCCTCGAACGCGATAGCATCCTCATCGTCGAATGGCCACGGCGGGGGGGGCGGGTCCTGCCAGCGGCCGACCTGGAAATCCGGTTCGATTACAGGGCAGACGCCCGGGCACTGGAGTTTCAGTCCCTCAGTCCGGGAGGTGAGGCTCTGGTGATGGCCCTGGCCGCATCGTTGGGGGAACCCGCGCGATCCACCGATGAAGCCGCGGGGGAGAAAGGATATTGATTTGTTTTTGCTGGATAAGAGGGATGTGGCGTGCTATCTTCCGGCCTGTCGTCCTCCTGGAATGCCCCCTGTCATCTCTGCGGAATGCCCTTAATTCCTTTGGTCGCGATGCCAAAATTACTTGCCTTGCTTTCCCTTCTTGTTCCTCTCCTGGCCCAGGCCGCCCCGGCGGAGATCAGCGGTGCTCGCCTGTGGATCGCCCCCGATCAGACCCAACTGGTCATGGATGCCAACGCGCCGCTGGAACATAAGATTTTTTCAGTGTCGGATCCGAACCGACTGATCATCGATATTCCCGATGCCCGGGTCACGGGCAAGCTCCCCCTGGCCGAACCGGCGGACCTGCTGGTCAAGGGGGTACGCAGCGGCCTGCTCGACAACGGCCAGTTGCGTATCGTCATCGATCTCAAGCAAGCGGTCCGCGCCAAGAGTTTTGTCCTGGAACCCAATGAGCGTTACGGCCATCGTCTGGTGGTGGACATGGCGCCCAAAACGGCTAAGAACCGCTCCAGCCCCACGACGCCGTCTCCCAAGGCTGATGCCAAGGGTCAGCAGGGACCCCGCGACCTGATCATCGCCATTGATCCCGGGCATGGGGGGGAGGATCCCGGGGCCATCGGGAGCGAAGGCACCCTCGAAAAGAACATCACCCTGGCCATTTCCCACAAGCTGGCCAATCTGGTCAATGGGGAGCCAGGCATGCGCGCCGTGCTGCTGCGGGACGGCGATTACTACCTCAGTCTCAACAAACGCATTGAACTGGCCCTGCAGCAGGATGCCGACCTCTTCGTCTCCATTCATGCGGATGCTTTCGTCGACCAGGGGGCGGGGGGCTCCTCCGTCTTCGTCCTTGCCAGCGACGGTGCCACCAGCCAGCAGGCCAACTGGCTGGCGGAGCGGGAGAACAGCGCCGATCGCATCGGTGGTATCGATCTTCAGGACAAGTCCCAGGCCCTGTCCAAAACCCTCTGGGAGATGGCTCTAAAGGGAACCCTTGAGCACAGCGACCTGGCGGCCAGGGCGGTGCTGGAGAATCTGAGCAAGGTCGGAGCCGTTCATCACGCCAAGGTGCAGAGGGCCGGTTTTGCCGTGCTCAAGGTGCCAAGTATCCCCTCCCTGCTGATCGAGACGGCCTTCATCAGCAATCCGGAAGAGGAAAAACGCCTCCTCAGCGGCGACTACCAGGCCAGACTGGCGGGGGCCATCGCCCGCGGCATCAAGACGTATTTTGCCGCCAACCCCCCGCCGGGGACACGCTGGGCGGGAAAGGGCGGCAGGCGCCAGGCATCCGTCCCGAAACCAGTGGCGGGGGGCCGCCAGCACGTGATCGGCAAGGGGGATACCTTGGAGCGCATCGCCCAGCAATACGAGGTCAGTCTTTCCGCCTTGCGCAGCGCGAACAAGGTAGAGGCGGCAAAACTGCGGATCGGGGATGTGCTGATCATCCCCGAGGGGTAATTCCTAGCCCTCTGGGTCGGTTCCTTGCCGGGTCAAGGTCCCCCCCAGCGACCTCAGGCGGACAGGACCTCGCTGAGGTGGGGCTGCAAGGCCTGGAGGAGCGCCCGGTGGACCTTGAGATTCCCGCCGATAATGTTGCCGGTGACGAAGAAGCGATCGCCACCCGCCAGGTCGCTGACCCGACCTCCCGCCTCGCTGACCAGAAGTGCACCAGCCGCCATATCCCATTCCGCCAGCCCCAGTTCCCAGAAGCCATCGGTGCGGCCGCAAGCGACGTAAGCCAGGTCCAGGGCGGCCGAGCCAGGGCGACGGATGCCGGCGGTGTTCTGGAGGATGGTACGGAACATGGACAAGTAGGTATCGATGTGGCGCTGATCCCGGAAGGGGAAACCCGTGCCGATCAGCGCCCCTTCCAGGCCGGTCAGATTGGCGACCCGGATGCGACGGTCGTTGAGTTGGGCGCCACCGCCCCGTTCCGCGGTGAACATCTCCTCGCGCAGGGGGTCATAGACGAGGCCACATTCCAGGCGGCCGCGGACCCGCAGGGCGATGGAGACGGAAAACTGCGGAAAACCGTGCAGGTAATTGGTCGTGCCATCCAGGGGATCGATGATCCATTCAAAGTCGCTCCTGCCCCTGGGGCCGCTCTCCTCGGCCAGGAAGGCGTGATTTGGGTATTTGGACTTCAGCTCCTGGATAATGGCATCCTCGGCGGCGCGATCGACCTCGCTGACGAAGTCGTTGCGGGTTTTGGCCTGGATCTGTAACTGGTCTACGCGCTCGAAATAGCGCAAGATAAGGCGCCCCGCGGCGCGGGCCGCGCGGGTGGCGATAGTGAGTGACGGTTGCATGGCTTTGCACGATACCGGAAAGCCCCTTCCCGATAAAGGCCGGATGCGAGGCGAAGCGTTTCCAGCCTAACGATCCTGAGCGAGGTTCTGTCACCTCGGCGAATGAATAACCCGGCCTGGGTTATCCTGGTAGTCTCGGCTTGACACGGGGCTCATCTTCTTCTGAAGTGGCGCGGCCATGAACACGGACAACCCATCAATCCTGGATCGCATTCGCTTCGTGCTGGTGGAGACCAGTCATACCGGTAATCTCGGCGCCGTGGCGCGGGCCATGAAGACCATGGGCCTGAGCCGACTGCACCTGGTAAGGCCCAAATCCCCACCTGACGCGGAGGCCCTGGCCCGTGCCTCCGGGGCCGATGACCTGCTCGCCGCCGCGCGCTGCCATGACCGTCTGGTGGACGCCCTCGCGGGCTGCCGGTTGGTGATCGGCTCCAGCGCCCGCCTGCGCGCGGTGGAATGGCCCCTGCTGGAACCGCCGGAATGCGCCCGGCGCCTTCTTGCCGATGCCGGGGTGGGGGAGGTGGCCTTGGTCCTGGGGCGGGAGCGATCCGGTCTCACCAACGAGGAACTGGCTCTGTGCCATTACCTGGCGCATATCCCCACCAATCCCGCGTTCAGCTCCCTCAACCTGGCGGCGGCGGCGCAGGTTTTCGCCTACGAGATCCGCCAGGCCTTTCGTGCCGCGCGGGGTGAGACTCTGCCGGTGGAGGAGCGGGATCTGGCCACGGTCGAGGCCTTGGATGGCTTCCATGCCCACCTGACCGCGACGCTGGTCGAGATCGGTTACGCCGATCCAGAGCAGTCCGGCAAGCTTAGTCGCCGCCTGCGGCGGCTTTTCCATCGCGCCCGACCGGACTGGACCGAGATCAATATCCTGCGGGGTATCCTCAATGCCGCCCAAGGCCGCAAAGACCCGGCCCGCTTTCTTCGCCGCCCGCGGAAGGTCGATGGAGAGGGCGAACGATCCTAACCCCGGACCTTCAACACCCAACCCTGGGCTAGGGTCCTCTGCGTCCTGATATTTCAAGCAACGCCGTCCGCCAGCCGCGGCTTACCCCGATTCCGGAGGGAGCTTACCCGTGTTTGAACGGATTAGAGAAGACATTGCCTGCATCCTCGACCGCGATCCGGCGGCCCGTAACGGCTTCGAGATCCTGACCACCTATCCCGGCCTCCACGCCGTCGTCGCCCATCGCCTTTCGAGCTGGTTGTGGCGGGCTAACCTCAAATGGCTGGCAAGGGTCGTGGCCAACGTCGCCCGCCTCTTCACCGGGATCGAGATCCATCCGGGGGCCCGCATCGGCCGGCGCTTTTTCATCGATCATGGCATGGGGGTGGTGATTGGCGAGACGGCCATCATCGGCGACGACTGCACCCTTTACCACGGCGTCACCCTGGGTGGTACCAGTTGGGAAAAGGGTAAACGCCACCCCACCTTGGGGAATGACGTGGTGGTCGGTGCCGGGGCCAAGGTCCTGGGGCCCATCGAGATCGGCGACGGGGTGCGGATCGGCTCCAACGCCGTCGTGAACAAGTCGGTCAAGCCTGGCGCCACCGTGGTTGGCGTGCCCGGCCGCCTGGTGGAACGGCCCAGCAGCGCCCAGGAAGAACGCCGGGCCAATACCGCCAAGCGCATTGGCTTCGACGCCTATGGGGCCACCCGCGATACGCCGGACCCGGTCGCTCATGCGGTCAACTGCATGCTGGATCACATCCATCTTCTCGACAAGCGCCTGGAGGCGATGGCGCTGGCCCTCGAGCGGCAGGGGATCAGTGGTCATTTCAACCATTTGCCCGACCTTGACGCCTGCGAGATCCATTCCACGGCGGATGATGGCGAGCCGGCGCCAGGGGCCGCGTCCACGGGGCTGGCTCGGGTATCTCGGGACCTCCGGCCAGGGAGCCCTGACCAAACGCTGAACCAGAACCCCGGAAAAGCCGAGCGGTAATGGGCGTTGGGTATAGGCACCCTTTCCCGATCCCCGATCCTTGGGGGAGAATCAAAGACCTGCCTCTTGAATTCCCGTCCAGCGCCAATACTTGACCGAAATACTCGGTTATTGTAGGCTTCCCGGCACCACAAGCGACAGGAGTGGCAGGCCCAATGAGATTGACGACCAAGGGACGCTACGCGGTCACCGCTATGCTTGATCTGGCGATACACGCCTCAGGCAA
>SBFV01000293.1 GCA_006227775.1 Gammaproteobacteria bacterium
CGCCCGTTTCGCGCAGGTAATGAGCGACCAGTTCCGGGAGGGCGTCATAGGCACCGCTCGGCAGCCGCAACTCCCGATCGACGCGCAGCCTTCCCTCCACCTTGGCCACCAGGCCCAGGACCGTCTTGGTCCCCCCCACATCGCCAACCAGCACGCTCACGATCCCAATCCTCCCACTATGTCTTCAACCAGGCCGATCAGGGGGCCTTCAAGGCCGTAACAGGCGGCCGTCGCGGCCGTCGCGAATGCTGGAACACTGGGCCCGGCCACCGCAGGGACCCGCCAGCAGATAGTCCATTTGGGCGTTCAGGCGCAGACGAACCTCAAGGGCGGTCCGCGCCGGGCGGTGGCTGGCCCGATTGGCGCTGGTGGAGACCAGGGCACTACCCGCCTCGCGACAGAGAGCCGCCGCCAGGGGATGGGCGGTGACCCGCACCGCCAGGGTGGCATACCGCCCCCGCAGCCAGACCGGGGTCTCCGCCCGGGCCGGCAACAACCAAGTATGGGGACCCGGCCAGGAGGCGAATATCTCCGCCATGCGGGCGGGCTCCAGCCAGTGGACGAAGGGCTCGAGCTGGGCCAGGCTGGCGGCGATGAGGATCAGACCCTTGGCCTCCGGACGCTGTTTCATGGCCAGAATACGGCGTACCGCGCTGCCGTCCCAAGGATCACAACCCAGGCCATAAACGGCCTCGGTGGGATAGGCCACCACACCGCCACGCCGGATCCGAGCGGCCGCCAGCCGGAGGCGGTGGGCCAGGCCGGCATCCACCGGGTCGGGCTGGTCCAGCATCGGGCCCCGCGTCATTAGCCTCATCGCCTCACCCATGGGCCCTATGCCGCCCCACCTGGGGAAGCGGGGGAGACGGGTCGTCCAGGGGCTCGCTATGCTTGCACTCCGGTTGGGGACAGACGATCTCCGCGCCCTTGGTCTTGGTCACCCTGATGGTGAGGATCGGCCAGCCGCAACGGGGACAGGGCCCGGCCACCGGCTCGTTCCAGGTGGCGTAGTTGCATTTGGGGTAGGTGGAGCAGGAAAAGAACACCTTGCCCTTGCGGGACTTCTTTTTGAGCAGTGTGCCCTTGCCACACTGGGGACAGGTCACGCCGGTATCCTCGGGACGCTCCAGGGGCTCGATGTGGCGGCACTTGGGATAGCCAGTGCAGCCGATGAACTTGCCGTACTTACCTCGCTTGATGGCCAGGGCGGAGCCACAAGCCGGACAGGCGCGTCCCTCCACCAACTCCGGCGGGGCTGGCTCCTTGGCCTTGCCTTCCCCCAGATCCCGGGTGTAGTCGCACTCCGGATATTTGGTGCAGCCGACGAAACGGCCATGGCGCCCCAGGCGGATCGACAGGGGGGCGCCGCACTGGGGGCAGGGCTCGTCCAGGGCCTCCTGGGTCACGTCGCTGCGCTTGACGTGTTCCTCGATATGGTCGATGCGCTGCTTGAAGGGCCGCCAGAACTGTTCCAGCAACGGCACCCAGTCCTCCTCGCCGCGGGAAACGGCGTCGAGTTCGTCCTCCAGCCGGGCGGTGAAGTCGTAGTCGACGTAGGCGGTGAAGTGCTCGGTGAGGAAGCGGTTGACCACCCGCCCCACGTCCGTGGGCAGGAAGCGCTTCTGGTCGAGGAGCACGTACTCCCGCTCCTGGAGGGTGGAGATGATGCTGGCGTAGGTCGAAGGACGGCCGATGCCATACTCCTCCAGGGCCTTGACCAGGCTGGCCTCGGTGAAGCGCGGCGGCGGCTCGGTGAAATGCTGTTCCGGGCGGATGCCAAGCAGGTCCAGCCGCTCGCCCTCGACCAGGGGCGGCAACTGGCGTTCCTCGTCGTCGTCCGCCTCCCGGGCATCGTCGCGCCCCTCCAGGTAGACGCGCATGAAGCCGGGGGAGGCGACGTGGGAGCCGGTGGCGCGGAAGAGGTTACCCGGCCCGGCCCCCAGATCGACGGCCACCTGGTCGATGAGGGCATGCTCCATCTGACAGGCGAGGGTGCGCTTCCAGATCAGTTCGTAGAGGCGCGCCTGCTCCTTGGTGAGGTGGGCGGCGACCTCCGCCGACAGGCGGCGGATGGAGGTGGGGCGAATGGCCTCGTGGGCCTCCTGGGCGTTCTTGGCCTTGGTCTTGTAACGGCGCGCCTGGTCCGGGAGGTGATCGGCGCCATAGCGCTCGGCCACGTAGCCGCGGATCTCCTCCAGGGCCTCGTTGGCCAGGTTGACCGAGTCGGTGCGCATGTAGGTGATCAGGCCCACGGCCCCGCCGCCGATGTCCACCCCCTCGTAAAGTTGCTGGGCGACCCGCATGGTGCGCTGGGCGGTGAAACCGAGCTTGCGCGCCGCCTCCTGCTGGAGGGTGGAGGTAATGAAGGGCGGCGCCGGGTTGCGCTTGCGCTGCTTGCGCTCGATGCGCTCGACGCTGAGCTGGCCTTGGGCGGCCTGGTTCAGGCCCTGTTCCACCGCCCGTGCCCGGGCCTCGTCGCCGATGGTGAACTGCTCGACCTTGTCGCCCTGGTACTGGATGAGCCGGGCCTCGAAGGCCTTGCCCTCCTTGGCGGTATCGGCGAGGATGGTCCAGTACTCCCGGGTCTGGAAGGCCTCGATCTCCTGCTCACGCTCGACGATGAGGCGCAGGGCCGGGCTCTGCACCCGCCCCGCCGAAAGGCCCCGGCGCACCTTTTTCCATAGCAGGGGGGAGAGGTTGAAGCCAACCAGGTAGTCCAGGGCGCGGCGCGCCTGCTGGGCGTTGACCAGATCGGTGGATAGCGTCCGGGGGTGGGCCACTGCCTCCTGAACGGCACGCTTGGTGATCTCGTTGAACACCACTCGGTAGACTGGCCGCTGGCCGAGCTGACGGCGGCCTTTGAGCAGCTCATAGAGGTGCCAGGAAATGGCCTCGCCCTCCCGGTCGGGATCGGTGGCTAGGTAGAGGCTGGCGGCATCCTTGAGCTTGCGGGCGATGGCCTGGACGTGCTTCTCGTTGCGCTCGATGACCTGGTATTGCATGGCGAAGCCGGCCGCCGGGTCCACCGCCCCCTCCTTGGGCACCAGGTCGCGGACATGGCCGTAGGAGGCCAGGACATCGAAGTCCGGACCCAGATATTTCTTGATGGTTTTGGCCTTGGCGGGGGATTCGACGACGACCAGGTTCATAGGGTGAAGAGCATCCAAGCGAATTGGGAAAGGAGTTGGTGGGGGACGCCCCCGCAGAGGGCGCCAGGACCGTTCAGGTTCCTAGCAAAAACGATTGTCCGCCTCGGCGTCAAGGGGGAGGGCGGAAAAGGCGGCAATAGCGCCCGCCGGGGGCGGCGGCGATGCGCCCTTCCAGTTCCAGCATCAGCAACATGGCGGAGACCTGGTTGGCCGGCAGGCCGGTCCGCTGGATCAGGAGATCCGCCGGGACGAGGTCATCGCCCATGGCCGCGAGCAACCGGAGATAGTCGGGGTCCATGCCAACCCGGGACCCGGCGGACTCCCGGCCGCCCGGGACCCCGACATCCCCATCGGGGGCCTCGCCCCTTCCCTCCGCCGCCGCCTCTGCCCCCGGGACCAGCTTCGGCAAGGGCGGGGGCAGCTCCGGCCGCAGGAAGGGTACCAGCAGGGGGGCCAGTTCCTCCAGAACATCCTGGGCCGTCTCCACCAGCTTGGCCCCCTGTTTGATCAGGGCGTGACAGCCCCGAGCCAGGGGATTGTGGATGGAACCGGGGATGGCGAAAACCTCCCGGCCCAGCTCCACCGCCAGACGGGCGGTGATGAGGGAGCCGCTCTGGGGGGCCGCCTCCACCACCAGGGTGCCCAGGCTTAGGGCGGCGATGAGGCGATTGCGGCGGGGAAAATGCTCGGACCGGGGACCCGTGCCCAGGGGGAACTCGGTCACCAGTGCCCCCTGGGCGGCTATCCGTCGGGCCAGATCCCGATGGGCGGCGGGATAGACGCGATCCGGACCGGTGCCCATCACCGCCAGGGTGTGACCGGCCTCCAGTGCCCCCAGATGGGCGGCGGCGTCGATGCCGACCGCCAGGCCACTGGTGATGGTCAGACCGCAGGCCGCCAGGTGGTGGGCGAACTCCAGGGTCGTCTCCCGAGCCCCGGGGGTCGGATTGCGGCTGCCGACGATGGCCACCTGGGGATCGGAGAGGACCTTGGGATCACCGCGAACATAGAGCAGCAGGGGGGCATCCACCAATTCGCCCAACCGCGCCGGATAGCGGGGGTCGGGGCGGGCCAGCAGATGGGTGTCGGAATCCCGGGTCCAGTCCAGGGCGGCCTTGGCCAGATCGGGACGGGGCGCGCGCAACCGTTCTATGACCGCCGGCCTAGCCCCGGCGGCGGCCAGCCGCGAGGCGTCCGCCTCCATCACGGCTTCCGGCGTCCCAAAGCGCGCCAGCAGGGGATTCAGGGACCTTGGCCCCAGGCCGGGAATGGTGGCGAGAATCGCCCAGGGGCGCAAGGCATCCAGGTCCGGCGGCAGGCTCCAGGGAGAAGATGTCATCATCCGGTTTTCCGCCCTTTTCGCCATCGCCCTAAACCGATGCCGCTCATCCGCCACCCTCGGGGGCCATGACCAGATCCTGGACATGCATGGGACGGATCGCCTCCAGCACCAGGGCGAAGCTGAGGCGCGGAAAGGCGCGAAAGACCATCAGGGTTCCGGCTCGTTCCAGGGGCAACATGAAATCCTCCCCCCGGGGGCTGGCGCCAGGATGCAGGGGCAGGGGACTGTTCGGATCGGGCTCGTCACGGATCCAGCGATCGGTGCGGAAATTCCCGTACCAGAATTCCTCCGACCAGAACCGCTGATCCCGCCAATCCCCGTCGGCTACTTCCCGGCGGGCCCGGTCATGGACGATCTCCCCCCCGTTGAAGATATCGAAACGATGCCCGGGCGCGATCCCCTGCTGGCCGCCCAGATTGATGACGACCACCTGGAGACCGCCGATCTGGGATACGCCATCGAGCACGGCGAGGATCTGGCCCCGGCGCCCGGCCGGGCCGGGCCGGGGAGAAAAATTCAGCAAGGACTCGTCGTTGGCGGTCGCCACCAAAAGGTCACCCGTGGCGATCTCCTGGCTCATGCGGTCGACCCGCAGGACCGCCGGATCCCCCGGCCGTTCCAGGCTGACCTCCGCCACCTGCTGGGCCTGATAGCCGAGGATGTCGCCGGAGGCCGGATCGCGATAGGGGCCACCCGGTCGCACCAGCCGATAGGGCCTCCGGTCACCGCTGGCGAGGCCGCGGACATAGACCCGGTCCCCGGTCCCGCCTAGGACCCGTTGGTCCGGGAGGCCAACCACGTAGGGCGCCCCTTCGATCTGGTCCCGGTCCAGGACATCTACATTGGCGAGGAAGGGGCGGATGGCGCTGAGCGGGATCGGGGGTTCCCGGGCATCCAGGGGGGTGACCCTGGCCCTGGGGGTCAGCTTGACGGTCGGCAAGGGGGGCTGAGCCCCAGCGTGGGCCCCGGCCTGGATGCCGGACTGGGCCCAGGCCGAGACTCCCGTCATCGCCAGGGCCGTGAGGATTGCCAGCCTCCCCGCCAGATGGGCCCCGCGCCTCCCCCGGCGGGATGTCGGCGCGAGGGCCGGGCGCTGGAAACCCGGGGGGGGAAACCTCATCATGGAGAACGGGTGAAACCAGTGACGCGGCTTTCCTAACACAACGATTGGCCTTGTTTTTGCGGGACCCTGGGTGGCAGTGTAGTATGGTGACCATACTAACGAGCCTCGGGCCACCTGGCCAGTGGATGATCCCTTTCGCTTTCCCGCCAATACCGCTGCCTGCCGGGGATTTTCCCCCGCCGGAGAGGATCGCGGGCCCCAGATTCAGGTGACAGGCCGTCCGCCCGCGGCAGGCCAAACAAGCCCTTCGGATGTAGCGATGAGTCAACTCGAGATTCTTACCTTTCCCAACCCGCGCCTTCGGCAGGTGGCCAAACCGGTGACCCAGGTGGACGACCGGGTCCAACGGCATATCGACGATATGTTCGAAACCATGTACGCCGCTCCGGGAATCGGCCTGGCGGCGATCCAGGTCGGCATCCCCTTGCGCCTGGTCGTCATCGACGTCTCCGAGCAGCACGACCAGCCCCTCTGTCTCATTAATCCGGAAATTCTCGCCAGGGAAGGGGAGGAGGAGATGGACGAGGGCTGCCTCTCGGTACCTGGCTTTTACGAGACCGTCCGCCGGGCGGAACGGGTGCGGGTGCGCGCCCTGGATCGGGACGGCCAGCCCTTCGAGCTGGAGACCGACGGCCTGCTCGCCGTCTGCATCCAACACGAGATCGACCACCTGGATGGCAAGCTCTTCGTCGATTACCTCTCCTCCCTCAAGCGCCAGCGCATCCGTAAAAAGCTGGAAAAGGACGAGAAGCAACGTAAGCCGGAACAACCGGAACACCGCCGGGCGGTCATCTGAGGATGCCACCGGTAAAGGCGACCCCGCATGGCGGTTACCCCCCACCCAGGGGTCGCCATCCCCCTCCTGCCACCGATACCCGGCCCCCTTGGAAACACGCTATCTTCCGTCCGATCAACCCCGACACCAGGCCAGTAGCCCCCCATGCCCCCCCTCAGGATCATCTTCGCCGGCACGCCGGACTTTTCGGTACCCTGCCTGCATGCCCTCAGGGCGGCCGGCCAGGAGATCGTGGCCGTCTATACCCAGCCCGACCGGCCGGCGGGGCGGGGGCGTAAGCTCAGCCCCAGCCCGGTCAAGGAGGCGGCCCTAGCCCTGGGTCTGCCGATCTTCCAGCCCCAGACCCTCAGGGACGAGGCCGCGATCCATGCCTTGCAAGCCCACAAGGCCGACCTGATGGTGGTGGTGGCCTATGGGCTGCTGCTGCCCCGGGCAGTCCTGGACGCACCGCGCCTGGGGTGCGTCAACATCCACGCCTCCCTCCTGCCGCGCTGGCGCGGGGCCGCGCCCATTCAGCGCGCCATCCTCGCCGGGGACAGCGAAACGGGTGTCACCATCATGCGCATGGAGGCGGGCCTGGACACGGGTCCCCTCTACCTGATCCGCCGGTTGCCCCTCGACCTCCGGGAGACCGGCGGCGGTCTGAGTGACAAGCTTTCCCGTCTGGGGGCCGAGGCCTTGGTCGAGGCCCTGCCGGGCATCGCCGACGGCAGCCTGGTCCCCAGCCCCCAGGACGACAGCCAGGCCAACTATGCCCACAAGCTCACCAAGGCCGAGGCCGAGATTGACTGGTCCCGGCCCGCGGTGGAGATCGACCGGCTGATCCGGGCCTTCGACCCCTGGCCCGTCGCTCAGACCCGACTGGAGGGGGTCAGTCTGCGTCTCTGGGGCTGCGAACCGACCGCGCGGGCCGCGCCCGCGGCCAGCGCCCCGGGCCAGGTGCTCGCCGCCGGCAAGGCCGGCATCGATGTCGCCACCGGCGCGGGCGTGTTGCGCCTGACCCGCCTCCAACCCCCCGGGAAAAAGCCCATGTCAGCGGCCGAATTTCTTAACGCCCGCCACCTGGACGGTGCCCGCTTTGGTTAAGGCA
>SBFV01000295.1 GCA_006227775.1 Gammaproteobacteria bacterium
CCCGCCCGGCGGCTCCTGCCGGGATGGCGGGCCCTGGCCTATGGCGGGCTGACCCTGCTGGGCAAGTGGGCCCAACTCCTGGGCCAGCGGCGCTATCTGCACGACCAACGGCAGGGGCGGGCCGCCCAGCTCATCGAATATAAGGGTGCCGGTGCCAGTGCCAGGCCGGCGTCCGACTGGCGGGCTGACCGGGCCCGTTATCCAGAGAGTGCTCTCGTACGGGAACAATCCCTCTGGGCCATCGCGGTCTATCGATTCGGCCGCTGGAATGACCGCCGTCCCCCGGGGGCCTCGCGCTGGCTGCTGGACCGGCTCTACTGGCTGCTGTTCCGGATGGTGGAGACCCTGACCGGGGTCAGTTTCACCAAGGCCACCGAGATCGGTCCCGGCCTGCGCATCTTTCATTTCGGCAATATCTTCATCCACTCCGGGGTGCGGCTGGGGGCCAACTGCACCCTGCGCCAGGGCGTCACCATCGGCAACCGGGAGGAGGGTGGACCGGTGCCGGTGGTGGAGGACGAGGTCGACTTCGGCGCCTATGCCCAGGTCCTGGGGGGGATCCGTATCGGCCGGGGGGCCCGCATCGGTGCCATGAGCCTGGTTCTCCAGGATGTGCCACCAGGTTATACGGCGGTGGGTATTCCCGCCCGGCTGATCCCACCCAGGGAGGATCGCGACCTGGTCTCTACGGCCCCAACCGCCAGGGGCGAGGTCTGAACCATGGAATCCCCACGCCTCCTCGTCATCGCCCCCTGGCTACCAAAGCTGTCCGAGACCTTTGTCTATCGCGAGGTGTTGGGCCTGCGCGCCCTGGGGGTCGAGGTGATCACCGCTTCGGTGCATGACCCCGGTGATCAATGGCGGGAGCCGGCCTTGCGCCAGTTGGCGGAGCAGGCCATCCCGGTCTATGGGGCTGGCCCCTTGGCCATGCTGGTGGAGGCCCTCAAGGAGGTGCTGCGGCGACCGCGACGGAGCCTGTCCACCCTGGCTCTGGCTTTGGGTGATGTCCTGCGGGCTCAAGCACTCCGTCCCCTGCCCCGGTTGAAGATCCTCTGGCAGTGCCTGGGGGGCCTGGCTCTGGCAAGCCGGCTGCGGGGTCGGGAGCCGGATCACCTCCATGCCCAGATGGCCCATGTCTCCACCACCATCGCCATGTACGCCGCCCGCCAGATGGGCCTGGGCTTTAGCTTTTCCGGCCATGCCGCCGACCTGTTCCGGGATGCCTCCCTGCTGGAGCAAAAGCTGCTGCGCGCGGATTTCGTACGCTGCATCAGCCATTGGCACCGGGCCTTCTATCAATCCCTGGTGCCGCGTCCGGACCAGGACTATCCGGTGGTGCGCTGTGGCGTCCCCCTGGACGGCCCCCAACGCCAGCCCGACCGGGCACTGAAGTCACCCCCGCTGCTGCTGGGGGTGGGGCGGTTGGTGCCAAAAAAAGGTTTTGACCTGCTGATCCGGGCCATTGCCCTGGTGAGGGCCGCGGGTCAGGAGTGCCAGTGCCGCATCCTGGGTGGTGGCCCCGAGGCCGCCGGCCTCCAGGCCCTGGTGACGCAACTGGGATTGACCGGGGTCGTCGAGCTGGCCGGGGCCAGGGACAACCCGGAGATCCTCGCCACCCTGCCGGAGGCGGATCTCTTCGTCCTGCCGTGCCGGACCGATGCGGCGGGCGACAAGGACGGGATTCCGGTGGTGCTGATGGAGGCCATGGCATGCGGACTCTGCTGCGTCAGTGGCGATCTGGACACCATCCGCGAACTCATTCAGGATGGCGAGAGCGGCTTTCTGGTACCGGCGGAGGACGTCGAGGCCCTGGCAGGGCGGATCTTGCGGTTGCTCCAGGATCCCGACTTGCGGGAAGGAACGGCCCGGCGCGGCCAGGCCTGGGTCCGCCAGGAATTTGGCCTGGAGCCCAACCTGCGGCGCTTCCAGCAGGCCCTGCGGCTTGCCTCGCCCCACCATCTCGCGTCACCCTGCCCCTAACCCTGGTGAGATCACCCATGTCGGCCCCGCGCTACCTGCTCATCACCCCCTGCCGTGACGAGGCGGCCTACGCCCGTCAATGCCTCGACTCGGTGCTGGCGCAGACGGTGCCGCCGGCGCTCTGGGTCATCGTCGATGACGGCTCGAGCGATGAAACCCCGGGAATACTGGCCGAATACGCGGCCAGGGTGGACTGGATCCGGGTGGTACGCCGGGAGGACCGGGGACGCCGGGCGGTGGGTCCCGGGGTGATCGATGCCTTCTATGCCGGTCTGGAGACCGTCGATCTGGACCAGTTCGATTTTCTGTGCAAATTCGACCTGGATCTGGCGATCCCCCCGGGCTATTTCGCCACCCTCCTCTCTTGGATGGCGGCGGAACCGGCCCTGGGAACCTGTAGCGGCAAGCCCTATTTCTGGAGCCCGGATCACAGTCGGCTCATCAGCGAGGCATGCGGGGACGAGATGTCCGTCGGCATGACCAAATTCTACCGCCGCGAGTGCTTCCAGGAGATCGGCGGCTTCGTCCGGCAGGTCATGTGGGACGGCATCGACTGCCACCGCTGCCGCATGCTGGGCTGGATGGCTTACAGCCGGGATGACCCCGAGACCCGCTTCATCCACCTGCGGCCCATGGGCTCCAGCCAGCAAAGCCTCTGGACCGGGCGCATGCGCCATGGCTTCGGCCAGTATTTCATGGGCACCGGCCTGGCCTACATGACCGCCAGCGCCCTTTATCGCATGACCAGGCCGCCCCTGGTGGTGGGGGGGCTGGGGATGTGGTGGGGTTACGTGCGTAGCCTCTGGTCCGGCGCCCCCCGCTACGATGACCTGGTATTCCGCCGTTTTCTGCGTCGCTATCAGTGGTCCTGCCTCTTCTTGGGCAAGAGGCGTAGTACCGAACGCCTGCATCGGCTCGCCCGGGCCAGCCGGTCAGGAAGGCCCGGTTGATCAGTCCGCGCCCCCGCGTGATCAAGCCCCCCCTGGTGTTCCCTCTGGCGACCGGGGGGGTGGAACCTTGCCCGCTGGACTGATCTCCAGGCGCCTCGCGGCTACTTTGTGGCTGCTGATAGTCTGGGGACTGCTATGGATGGCCGGTTGCGCCTCGGTGGCCACCGAGCCCGGCCGTTACGGCGTCGCGGAAGGCGCCGGTGATCCGGCCACCACCCCTTATGAGAAGTTGGATCAGGAAGTGGTCGGTCAATTGCTTGAGCTGAGACGGCGCATGGATCAGCCCCTCGCCAGCGAGGAACAGATCAGGAACTTTACCGGCGCGGACGCCGACGTTTATCGCCTGGGCCCCGGTGATGAGTTTTCCTTGCTGGTGCGTGGCCGGGAGGATGTCAGCGTCCCCCTGGTGACAGTCTCACCGGATGGCCTCGTCTCTCTCCCCCGGATCGGTCTGGTCAAGATCCAGGGTATGAGCATCCCGGAGGCCACCGATTACGTGCGCAAAGCCCTGGAGCCCTACTATGAGGCGCCCGAGGTGACGCTGCTGATGCGCAGCTTCAAGAACAACAAGATCCTGATGCTGGGGCAGGTCGCCAACCCGGGTATCATCCATATTCCCACGTCCGCGACGCTGCTGGAGGCCATTGCCATGGCTGGCGGGGTGGTCAAGGATACCCAGGGCAACAGCCCGCCGATCAATCGCTGCATCATTGGGCGCGGCAAGGACCGGGTGATCTGGATCGACCTGCGGGATCTGATCGAGAACGGCAACCTGGCCTTGAACGCGCGCTTGCAGAACGGTGACGTGGTCCTGATTCCCCAGGGCCAGGCCTCCGTGGCCTATGTCCTGGGTGAGGTGCGCAACCAGGGGACCCTGTTGCTTCGTTCACCCATGACGGTGCTGGATGCCTTAACCCAGTCCGGGGGTCTGACCAAGGACGCGGACGTCGCCCGGATCTACCTGGTGCGCGCCGAGGGGGAGGCGGGCCTGGTGGAGCGGATCGACCTCGCCAACCTGGTGGAGCGGGCCGACCTGCGGAAGAACTATACCCTGCGGGAAGGGGACCTGGTCTTCGTGGCGGAACGGGGGATCAGCAACTTCCATTATTACCTGAGCCGGTTGCTCCCCACCATCAGCGTCATGAACTTGACCAATCCCTAGGGACGGCAATGAAGCACCCAAGAGCGATTCGCGCCGGTGTAACCGTTCAGACCCCCTCTCCCCAACCCTCCCCCGCCAGGGGGGAGGAAGTAAGAGAATTAGCGGGTTGTGCTACCTATGCCACCTTGGGCACTAGGGAGAGTGAGCGCTTGCGCGCCGGTTATCACGGTAGGCGGTAATGGCGGATCTTCCTCACCAGACCTCTCCCCTGCGGGGAAATCTCAGCGAGGGCAAAAAGGGCAAGCCTTTCCTGGTGCTGGCCTTCGCCTTTCGCCGTGCCCCGCTGATCCTGCTGCTGGGGGGGGTGCTGGCGGCGTTCCTGCTTTTTGTCTTGCTCCCCCGGGTCAAGACGCTGTATAGCACCGATGGCCTGCTGCTGATCGATCCCAGCAAGGAAATGACGGTGAGTGGACGGGAGCGCGACCCTTTTCCCGGCGTCTTCCGCGATTTCACCCGCACCATGGTCCAGCGACTCACCGCCATCGACCTGCTGTCCGAAGCGGTGCAGCGTCTACAGCCTGATCAGTATCCCAGCTTTCTGGTTCCGACCGATCCGCCCCAGGTCAATGCCTTTCGTCTGCAAGCCCACATCGATGTCCGGGAAGTACCTCAGACCTATCTGGTCTCGGTCGTTATCACGGCCCCTCAGCCCCATGGCCTGGCCGAGGTCCTTAATCATGTGATGCAGGCGTTCGTGGACAAGGTCCAGCACGAACAGCAAAGCAAGCAGTTGCGGCGCATCAATTATCTGACCCTGGAAAGGGACAAGATTCTGGGCCGGCTCGAGGAATCTCAGGCATTGTTGCTTAAGCCCAACCCGGACCTGATCGAGGGGGCGGTATTACACGAAGGCTATACCGCCCATGTCAGTAAGCTGGACAAGATCCAACAACTCTATCTGGACGCGGAGGTCCGGCGTTCCGAGGCGCACATCCTGTACGAGCAGGCCGTAGCCAATCTGACGGAATTGTCCCAACTGGATCTCCAGCCCCTGGCCAATCAGCGGGTGGCGGATAACTTCGGCATCACCCGCATGGAACTCTGGACCTACGAGCAAACGGCAGAGCTTCGTAAGAGCATCGACGGCCTCACCGTGGACAACCAGGACCGGAAGAATGTCGAGGCGCGCATCCAGGCCATGGAGGACTATCTCTATAACTATAAGATTCGGGTCGCGGAACAGACCATTGATCAATTACAGTCCACCCGTTTATTCGGGTTCACCGAGGAGCTGATTCGTGCCACCAACACCGATGAGGCCGCCGCCAAGCAAGTGGATTACTTACAAGGGTTGTTGAGCGAGGCCGCGCAAGAACATCATCGCGTGGCCCAGGGGGTCTACGAGGCGTCAGGGCTTCAGTACACCATCGATCAATTGCGGGAACGGCTGCAAGCCCTCAACAGCCGCATCGACGATGCCGAGATGGAGGCCATGGCGCCGGTGCAGATCTATATCGACAAGATGGCGCTGAAGCCAGGCGGACCCGGGAGTACCAATGCCAAGGCGCTGGCGGTGATGAGCTTCCTCCTCGGCTTTGGCGGTGCCTTTGGCTTCATCCTGGTGTTCGACTTCGTGGATAACCGGTTGCGGGATCCCAAGGAGGTGAACAGCGCCCTGGGCGGCCCAGGGGCCGGCCCCATCCCCATCCTGGAGGGGCCGGAGCATCCTCCTGGCAGCTTTGCCGAGGTTACCCTGGAGTGGCCCCGCCACCCGACGGCCCTCGCCATTCGCGCCCTGGCGGTGCGGTTCGAACTGGAGTGGGAGCGGTACGGCTCCCGGGTCTTCGCCCTGTCCGGCCTCGGGCCCGGTTGCGGGGTCAGTTCCCTGGCGTTGGGTCTGGGGCACGCCCTGGGTGCCCGGGGTCGCCGTCTGCTGCTGGTGGAGTGCAATCTGCGCCGGCCGGGTCTGGCCAGGGCTCAAGGCGCCCTCCGGCCGGGTCCGGGTCTGTGGGAGGCCCTTCAGGATGAAGCCCTGGACCTGAAGGGCCTGGTGCAGTGGGATCCACGCCGCCAGGTCGACATCCTTCCGGCGGGCGAAGCCGGGGAGGGCCTGGCCGACCGGCCGGCCTTCCTGCGGCTGCTGGCGCGGTTCCGGGACAACTATGATCTGATCCTGCTGGACGTGGCCGCCCTGGCGGATGATGATTTTGCCTACCACGTCGCCGCCCATGCCGACGCGGTCCTGCTGGTCGGCCGGGAGGACGACAGCCTCTACCGGGATCTGCGCCAGTCCATCGATCGCCTGGTCCTGGCCGAGGTACCCGCGATCAGCGCCGTCCTGAATTTCACCCAGACCAAGCGTTCGGAACGTATCCTGTCCACCATTTACGCGCAAATGCGCTGGCTGTCGCGCTTGCACTGGATGTTGCACCGCTCGCTCCGGCGCGTCCTGAGGCGTCTGACCCGTCGGGGGGATTGAGGTGGTTAAAGCCCCTTTCACATCTGAATTCGAGTCAGCCCTCCCCTTAGAGCGCTACACTGATTTCCAGCGCCCGGTGTACCTGCTGATGGGGTTGCCCTTCGATGCCATCGACATGGCCACGGCGGTGGACCAGGTCGCCACCGCGGCCCGGACAGGCCGGCGCTTTCTTCTCTCGACGCCCAATCTGAATTGGCTGATTGCCTGCCAGCGGGATGAAGCGTTTAGAAATTCCGTCCTGCAAAGCGAACTGTCCCTGCCGGACGGCATGCCGGTGGTCTGGCTGGCACGTCTGCTGGGCCTCCCGCTGCGGCAGCGGGTCCCCGGCTCGGATCTGTTTCAGCGCTTGCGCGCCCGGCCCCTCTCGGTGCACTTTTTTGGCGGTCCGCCTGGCTTTGCCGGCCAGGCCTGCGAGAACCTCAATCGGTCCGGGGACCCCATGCGCTGTCGGGGTCATTTGTCCCCTGGCTTCGGCGGTATCGAGGAGATGAGCGACCCGGCGACCCTGGCCGCCATCAACGCCAGCGGGGCGGACTTTCTGGTCGTGGCTCTGGGGGCGCGCAAGGGTCAGGCCTGGATCCTGCGCAATTTGGATCGCCTGCGGATACCGGTGGTCAGCCATCTGGGGGCGGTGGTGAACTTCGTAGCTGGCTCCGTGGCCCGGGCACCGGGCCTGGTCGGTAAACTGGGCCTGGAATGGCTGTGGCGGATCAAGGAGGAGCCTGGGCTCTGGCGGCGTTACTGGCAGGATGGTTTCGGCTTTCTGGGCTATCTGCTCCGGCAAGGACTGCCGGCCCTGATCCTGAGCCGTCGGACCCCATCCAGGTCCGGGGAGTTGGAAGTCATCGCCGACCCTGATGGCCAGTTGCATCTGCGGCTGAGTGGGTTCTGGAGCGAGGCAGGGCTAAAACCCCTGCGGGAGGCCCTGGCCGACCTCAATACCTGCCCCCGGGCCGTCAGGCTTGACCTGGGAGGGGTCAA
>SBFV01000187.1 GCA_006227775.1 Gammaproteobacteria bacterium
TCTACGTAGCCTCGGCCTTGCTGGCGGGCTATCTGGCGCGACGGCGAGCGCGGCGGGCCTCGGGCGGCGGCGCACCAGGCTGATCCTCCCCCGGCGCCAGGCATCCCTGGCATCCGCCATCTCCACCCCTCGTCAACCCTTCTTCCGTCTTCTTGGGTCGGGCGGCGTCTGGTGGGAAGCACCGCTCCAGAATAACCCTCGCTCACCCTTGACAACCTCGCCTGGGGGGGTCAGTGCCAGGGCCCAGGAATGCCGCTGAGGGTCAGTCCAGGCTGCGCAGGATCAGGATGCCATCCCGCTGGATGAGTTCGTAACGCTTGAGGTAGCTCATCCCCAGCAGCACCTGATCGCCGGGCATGTTCGGCAGGACGGAGGCGCGGACGCGGTGGGCCCTGAGGCCACCGAGATCGACCGCCTCGAGAACGGCGGACCAGGTCTGGACATCCCCATTGGCGGTGCGGGCCATGCGCCCGGCCCCCAGGCGCAGCCCCAGGTGCCTGGCCAGGTCGAGGGGTAAGGCCACGTCCGTCGCCCCGGTATCGATCAGGAAGACCACCGGCTCCCCGTTGATGTGTCCCGGGGCGACGTAATGCCCCGCCCGGTTGCGCGCCAGCACCACCTGGGGCCTCCCCCCGGCATCCAGGCTAACCGCCAGATCCCGGTTGGGGTTTTCCTGGGCATCCATCCAGCGCTGGAAGATCAACACCAGCAGGGCCAGACCAACGATCCAGGCGCCAAAGAGCATGGCCCGTCCGATACGGGAGGGGGTGTCATCCAGGTTGGGTCTCACGGGATTCATGTCGATGTTGCCATACCTTCAATTTTGTCCGCTGCTGCTTGACCGCCAAGAGATCGTTTCATCCGCCGCCAGCGCCTGTGCCGGGCGATGCCTGTCGATCTTGGTAGGCCGTTCATGGCGGATCTCCCATGGAAGGGCTTCCGGCCTACCGCCTGATGAAAAGAACGGGGCCTTATCCGTCAACTGGTCAGGCGCCGATAGATGTCCGCCACCTTGGCCGGCAGGCGGGCGATATCGGCGACCACGGTGAAGTTGGCGGCCCCGTACATGTGCGGCAGGTACTCGGGCCCTTCCTCGTCGATGGTGATGCAGAAGGGGTGGATGCCGGCCAGGCGCGCCTCGAACAGGGCCTGGCGGGTGTCCTCGATGCCATACTGGCCGCGGTACTGGGGGTCATAGTCGTCCGGCTTGCCGTCGGACAGGGTGATGAGGAGCCGGGTGCGTGCCTCCTGTTCCGCCAGCAGCTTGCACAGGTGGCGGATGGGGGCGCCCATGCGGGTGTAGTCGTGGGCCTCGATGCCGCCGATGCGGCCCCGGGCCTGGGCATCGTAAGGCTCGTCGAAGCGCTTGACGGCGAAGACCTCGCAGCGGTTGCGGGTCCAGCCGGAGAAGCCGTAAATGGCGAAGCGGTCACCCAGGGTCTCCAGGGCCTCGGCGAGCAGGATCAGGGCCTCTCGCTCCGCCAGGTTGATCCAGCCCTGGGTGGAGCCGGACATGTCGACCATGAAACAGACGGCGATGTTGCGGTCGTCCCGGCTCTGGCGGATGAAGAGACGGTCGGTCATCTCCAGGCCAGCGCGGTGATCGGCATGGGCCTCCACCAGGGCATCGATATCCACGTCCTCGCCCTGGGGTTGACGGCGCAACAGGCGGTCCTCGCCCCGCAGGACCTCGAAGGTCCGGCGGATGGACTTGACCAGGCCACCGTACTTGCCCAGGGTGGCGCGGTGGAAGTCCGGGTCGACGCGCTGGATGGGGTATTCGCGCAACTGGCACCAGCCCTTGCGGTGGTGCTGGCGCTTGTAGTCCCACTCGTCATAGCGAAATACGCCCGCGGTGCCGGCATCCACCCCACCCCGATCCAACTGCTCCCCGTCCTGGCCCAGGCCACGCTTATAGAGGCCGGGTCCGGCGGCCACCAGGTACTCGGGGGGGATCTCGCCCTGGTCCTGCAGGATGCTTTCCATGAGAGAGATCACGCCCTCCGGGGGGGCCAGGGGTTTGCCGTCGAGGAACAACTGAAAGCGAAAGCCCTCGGGCTGGTCCGGATCGGGCTGACGCTCCATGGTCAGCCGGGCGCGGGTCTCGGCGAGGGTCTCCTCCCTACCGGTCTCGGCCTGGGGCGGAGAGCCGTCCTGCTCCTCGATGAGCCTGGCCAGGGCGATGCGGAACTGGTCGCGCTCGCGGGCGGCGCGGATCTCCAGACAGGTCCGGACCGCTTCGGGCCTGAGTTCGCCCCGGTAGCAACAGGCCGGGGGCCTGTAGCGGTTGCCGGTGGCGGCGGAACGGGGCAGAGGCTGGGGTTGAGAGAGAAATTGAGTGGGATACGAGGCAAAGCGCCGGTCGATCAGTCGCTCAAGGAGGGCCAGGCTGTCCAGGAGGCGGGCGGCCGGATCAGCCAGGACGTGGGTCAGCTCCGTCCAGTTCGCCCAAGCGGGATCAGGGGCGTCCAGGGCCGCGCCCAAGGCGAGCATGTCGCGGTAGAGGCCGGGCAGATCGCGGGCG
>SBFV01000145.1 GCA_006227775.1 Gammaproteobacteria bacterium
CAATCCTGGGCCAGGCAGCCGATTGGATCGGGCGCGGCCGCAACCTGGTGCTTGTGGACCTGGTCCGATCCCCCCCCTGCCAAATCGAGGATATCGAGGATTTTGGGCGCTCACTAAAAAGCGATTGCGGATGCCCCGAGTTGGACGATAATATCGTTACATGTAACTAGGGGAGGGCACAATGACATACGTTAACGCACGCGTTCAGAAGCATCGCGATGCCCTACGCCGGGCAGGACTGCGCCCGGTGCAGATTTGGGTCCCCGACACCCGACAGCCAGACTTTGCCGAGGAATGTCGTCGCCAGTCGCGACAGGTCGCGCTAGCGGATAGGGCCGACAGCGACCTGCGGCACCTCATGGATGAAGCTTTAGCGGATATGGATGGCTGGACGGCATAGTGCGCGGTGATCTGGTCACGGTTGCCATGCCTGGCGACTTGGGAAAACCACGACCTGCTTTAGTGATCCAGTCCGACCAATTTGATGAGCACCCGAGTGTCACCCTGTTGCCGGTGACCAGCACGCTCGTCACCGCTCCGCTCTTGCGCATCACCCTTGAGCCAAGCGAAGAGAATGGCTTGCGGAAGATTTCACAGGTGATGGTGGACAAAGCCATTACGGTCAAGCGGGACAAGGTGGGGCCGGCTATTGGTCGTATTGGTCCGAAGGTGTTGCTTGAGGTGGAACGTAGCCTCGCCCTGTTTTTTGGCATTGTGAAGTGAATCCTTGCGCGTCTTGATCGTCGATCCCTTGCCCGCGCGCCCGGGAAGGTGACTAAGGGTGGAGTGCTGGAGAGGGAACCGACGCTAATCCAGGCCTTTCCTCAGTGAACCACACCTGCAGGGCGGATTCCCCCGCCGGCCACTGGCCTTTGATGCGGTTGACGGGCTCTGGCCCGGTGAAGGCGAGATAGCCGTATTTGCCATAGTGGGGCAGCTTGCGCGCCAGGCCGGGGAGGGCCGCGGCGGTGCTGGAGGCGATCAGGCCCAAGGGGCGGCCGGCCTGCTCCCGCACCAGGGCCAGGCTGGCGTCATCGCCCTCGATGACCTGGTCATCCAGGGTCAGGCGGCGGTGCTTGGGGTCGAGGCCCGGCGCCCTGGCCGCCAGCTCCGTCAGGAAGCGGTTGCTCCAGCCCAGCAGCCAGACGGGTCGGTCCGCCGGCAGGCGGTCCAGGTCCTGATCCAGAACCAGTTCCCATCCCGGGGCCTGGCCAAGCCAGGCTTGCGCCAGTTGGCGGTAACCCGCCGCCAGGTCGGCGGGTTCCGCCGCGGCCAGGACCATCAGACCGCGCTCGGCGCCGAACAGGGCGCTGAGGCTGGGGGGATTCTCCCCCGGCGCCAGGTGGCGGAAGAGGTCGAACTCGGGGTCCAGGGCCAGGCGCAGGGGCGCGGCCGGCAGATCGAGCTCAAAGTCCAGGGTGCGGGCGTCCATGGATAGGCGGTGCTGGACCTTAACGCCATCGGCCAGGTGGACCACCAGGGGGACTTGCACGGGGAAGGGGGCTGCGGGCTGGGTCTGCTCGACCTGGCCCACCAGCCGGTAACCACCGTTGGGCCGAGCGCCGGCGGCTGGATGCTCGGTGGCCGGGCCTGGGACGGCCACTTCCTTGCTGGTCGGGGCCCCGTCAGCCACTTCTGCACTGGACGGGGCTCTGCCAGTCCCTTCCGCCCTGATCGGGGCCATCCCTGACGGGCCCTCGTCGCCGGGGGCCGCCGCTTCGGCCGGTGGCTCCAGGATCACCCGGGACAGGGCCAGCTCCGGGGCGCCGGTCCGCTGGGTCCAGGCGGCGAAAAAGTCCTGGAGATCCCGGCCGCTGACCTGCTCGAAGGCGAGCCGGAGTTGCTCGTAGCCGGCGGCGCGGAAGGCGTTGTCGGCGTAGAAGCGGCGCAGGCCGGCGACGAAGGTCTCGTCGCCCAGGTCGCGGCGGAGCATGTGGAAGAGCATCAGGCTCTTGCCATAGCCGATGGCCTGGGAGGCGGAGCCGTGGCGGCCGCGGAAGGCGCTGAGGGGGAAGTCTTCGCCCGCGCGCACGTAGTCGGCATAGGCCTGGAGGCTGTCGCGCCGGTACTGGGCGCCCTGACCTTCCCGCTCCTTGAGCAGATGGTCGGCCAGGTAGGCGGTGAGGCCCTCGCTCCAGTTGCCGGTCGCGTAGTCGATATAGACGCTGTTGCCCCACCAGTTATGCAGGATCTCATGGGGATAGGAACTGTGGAGGATGAAGGGCAGGCGGATGACCTGGGGGCCGAGGAGAGTGAAGGAGGGCATGCCGTAGCCCGTATCCCAGAAATTCTCCACCAGGGCGAACTTGGCGTAGGGATAGGGGCCGATCAGGCGGCTGTACTGGTCGATGTAGCCGCCCATCCGGTCGAGGTAACGGGCCGCGAGCGCGGGGTCGTCCTCGAGCAGCCAGACGGAGAGCTCGATGTCGCCGTGGCTGCGCGCGTGGCGGGTGTAGCGCCCGGCGATCAGGTACAGGTCGTCGTGCGGCAGGTCCGCCGTCCAGGTCACGCG
>SBFV01000235.1 GCA_006227775.1 Gammaproteobacteria bacterium
CGCTGGCCAGGGGCTGACCTTGGCGGCGATCCGGGCGTCCTAGGGTCCACTCCCTGGGTGACCAAGCCGTTGGACGCCAGCCTGGCCAGAGGGTGGGCGGTAATTCGCTTCTGGAGAGTTCTGGAGAGGCTGGACGACCGCATCCCTGCGGTCGCAACCGGCGCCTGGCACCACCCCCGCGCATGCCAACCTGAATCTCGGCGGTGGCATGGCGGGGGTAGGCGGGGGGTAGGTTTCCTCGGCTGGTCAGGCGACGGCGGCGGTCGCGGGTCCGGCGTTGCCCTTGAGCGCCTGGTCGACGGCGGCGCTGGTCAGGCCCGGCTCCTTGTTGGCGACGAAGAAGCTCCAGATGTAGAGGATCAGCCCGATCAGGAACACCAGGCCGGTCAGTTCACGCAGCCAGTAGAAGATGGCGATCTTGTCCTGGACCAGCATGAACTGCATGGGCGCTTCGCTGAAGCGTTGCAGGTAGACCTGGAGGATGCCGGCGGCGGTGAGGAAGAGGGTGATGAAGACCATGGACACCGTCATCAGCCAGAAGGACCACATCTCCAGCACCTGGGAGCGCTGGCCGTTGGCCTCGCGGCCGCTCAGGATCGGCATGGCGTAGGAGATGATGGCCAGGACGATCATGACGTAGGCGCCGTAGAAGGCCATGTGGCCGTGGGCGGCGGTGATCTGGGTGCCGTGGGTGTAGAAGTTGACTGGCGACAGGGTGTGCAGGAAGCCCCAGACGCCGGCGCCGAGGAAGGCCATGACGGCGGTACCCAGGGCCCACAGCATGGCGGCCTTGTTGGGGTGATTGCGGCGGCGGCGGTTGACCATGTTGAAGGCGAAGACGGTCATCATGAAGAAGGGGATGGGCTCCATGGCGGAGAAGATGGAACCCCACCACTGCCAGTATTCCGGGGTGCCGATCCAGTAGTAGTGGTGGCCGGTGCCGATGATGCCGGTGATCAGGGTCATGGCGATGATGACGTAGAGCCACTTCTCCACCACCTCGCGGTCGACGCCGGTGGTCTTGATCAGGACGAAGGCGAGGATGGAGCCCAGGATCAGTTCCCAGACGCCCTCGACCCAGAGGTGCACCACCCACCACCAGTAGAACTTGTCCAGCACCAGGTTGGTCGGGTTGTAGAAGGCGAAGAGGAAGAACACCGCCAGGCCCACCAGGCCGATGAGCAGGACCAGGTTGACCACGGTCTTGCGGCCCTTGAGGATGGTGCCGCCGATATTGAACAGGAAGGCGAGGGCGACGATGACGATGCCGACCTTGGTGATGGTGGGCTGTTCGAGGAACTCACGACCCATGGTGGGCAGCAGTTCGTTGCCGGTCAGCTTGGCCAGGCCCGCATAGGGCACGAAGAGGTAGCCGATGACCGTCAGGGCCGCGGCCACCAGGAAGATCCAGAACATGAGCTTGGCCAGCCAGGGGGCGATGAGATCGCGCTCCGCCTCCTCGGGTACCAGGTAATAGGCCGCGCCCATGAAGCCCATGAGCAGCCAGACGATGAGGGCGTTGGTGTGGACCATGCGGGCCACGTTGAAGGGAATGGCGGGGAAGAGAAAGTCCCCGATGACGTATTGCAGGCCCATGATGAGGCCAAAGAGAATCTGGGCGGCGAAGAGGGCGATGGCGGCGGTGAAGTAGAGCCGCGCCACGCCTTGGGATGGATATTTCATAACTGAACTCCTGGAATGGGGGATGCGATCTGCCCGAGCCCGGAAAGCCCGTTGAGCCGGATCAGCCCTGCTTGTTGGGTGGCCAGCCGGCGGTGTTGATCTCGGAGGCGTATTTCAGGAACTGGGCGATGGCCTCCAGTTGGTCCGGGGCGAAGTTGAACTGGGGCATGCTGCGCCGGCCGGGGATGCCCTCGGCGGGACGGCTCTGGATGAAGGCCTTGATGGCCTCGGTGTTGTTGCCGAAGCGCACGTAGACGTTGCCCAGTTCCGGGGCGAAATAGGCGCCTTCGCCGAGCAGGGAGTGGCAGCCGATGCAGTTGTTCTCCTCCCACAGGGCCTTGCCGTGGGCGATCTGGCGGCCGAGTTCCGTGTTGGGGTCCAGCACCTCGCGCCGGTCGCGTTCGGGCAGGGCCATGCTGGTGTCGAAGGTCAACGCCAGGAAGAGCAGGAAGAAAAATACGGAACCACCATAAAAGATGTTCCGTGCCATGGTTTTGGTGAAGGTCTGGGCCATGTTTCGGGGTCCTCTGTCAGCGATTGGTCCGGCCACTATTGCAGGGGAAGCCAGGGGCCTGAGCCTTGACCCAGGTCAAGCCACGGAGGGCACGGATGGGGCGGGTCGCGCCGGGTCAGGCCCTCAGCCGGGCCGGCCATCCACGCGCGGCCGAGCCAGCATGGGGCCGTAAATACCCAGGAAGAGGGCGAAGGCCAACACCCAGAGCCCCCCCGCCATCCCCAGCCACAGGCTGTAATGCCTGGGCCACAGCAGGGGCGGGAATACCCGGACCAGGGCGGCCAGATTGATGGTGAGGAAGGCCAGGCTGGTGG
>SBFV01000144.1 GCA_006227775.1 Gammaproteobacteria bacterium
CCCTTCAAGGCCCCGCTTCTGTCCCTCCTGGCCGGTGGCCTGCTGGCCCTGGGCTCCACTCAGGCGGCGGCGGACAAGGCCGCCATCAAGAAAAGCCTGGCGCAGATCCTGCCGGACTACGAGGTGGACAGCGTCTACGAGACCCCGGTACCCGGCCTCTTCGAGGTCCTGATCGGCACCGATGTGATCTATGTCAGCAAGGACGGTCGCTATATGGTGCAGGGCCGGATGATCGACCTGACCAGCAAGGAGGACCTGACGGAGGGCTCACCCCGCCTGGCGGAGGCGCGCAAGAAGGAGTCCAAGGAGCGGGCGGAGGCCATCAAGAAGCTGGGCCAGGACCAGATGATCGTCTTCGCCCCCGAGGGCAAGCCCAGCTACACCATCACCGTCTTCACCGACATCGACTGCGGCTATTGCCGCAAGCTGCATGGGGAGATGGCCGGCTACAACGCCGAGGGGATCAAGGTGCAGTATCTCTTCTATCCCCGGGCGGGCGAGGGCTCTCCCTCCTTCGCCAAGGCCGTGTCCGTCTGGTGCGCCGACGATCGCCGCACGGCGCTGACCGACGCCAAGGCTGGCAAGTCCATCCCGGACAAGACCTGCCCCAATCCGGTCAAGGAGCACTTGGAACTGGGCGAGAAGATGGGGGTCTCCGGGACCCCGGCCATCGTCCTGGAGAATGGCGAGATGGTCCCGGGCTATATCCCGCCCAAGCGCCTGGCGGCCATGCTCAAGGAGAAACTGGGCGGTTAGCCCGCCCCGCGGGTCGCTCCCACCTCGGCTTTTGACGCGCGGCGGACGCCTGCCCGGTCAAAAGCCCTCGGTGCTGGTGAAGAGCCCTACCCGCAGGTCCTTCATGGTGTAGATCACCCGCCCGTCCACCGCCATGCTGCCATCAGCGATGCCCAGCACCAACTTCCGTGAGATGACGCGCTTGACATCGATCTGGTAGGACACCCGCTGGGCGGTGGGCAGGACCTGGCCGGTGAACTTGACCTCTCCCACCCCCAGGGCCCGGCCGCGACCGGGGTTGCCGATCCAGGCCAGGAAGAAGCCGACCAGTTGCCAGGTGGCGTCCAGGCCCAGGCACCCCGGCATCACCGGGTCCCCCGGAAAGTGGCAGTGGAAGAACCAGAGATCCGGGTGGATATCCAGTTCCGCCAGGATCTCCCCCTTGCCGTAGGCCCCGCCTCCGTCGCTGATGCGGACAATGCGGTCCATCATGAGCATGTTCGGCGTCGGCAACTGGGCGTTGCCCGGGCCGAACATCTCCCCATGACCGCATTGCAGCAGTTGTTCGTAGCTGAAGGCTTCCTGACGCATGGTTTGGCGATTCCTGGAGTTAGGGCCCTGGCGGGGGGACGCGCGGCATGGCGCTGCTGGCGACCCGTCAGGGAGCGGGGTGAATGGGGATGACCGGGGTGACTTGCGGCCAGACGGACCTGGGTGCAGGCCGATGCCGACGCGCTCTGGTGGGTTAGCGCCGGAACTGGTCGCTTGGGGACCGCGCTAGGTTGGCGGCGCAGCGGGGTCTGGCGCCATGAGGCGTGCCCGCAGGAAGGGCAGGGCCTCGGCGATGGGGACCAGGGTCAGGTCCGCGTCCCGGCGGCCCTTGTATTCCAGCATCCCCTGGTCCAGGCCCTTGTCACCCACCACCAGGCGATGGGGGATGCCGATCAGTTCCATGTCCGCGAACATGAAACCGGGGCGCTCGTCCCGGTCGTCCCACAGCACCTCGATCCCGGCGGCGGTCAGTTCCTGGTACAGGGCCTCCGTCGCCTCCCGCACCCGGTAGGACTTGTGCAGCTTCATGGGCACCAGGGCGACCTGGAAAGGGGCGATGGCGTCCGGCCAGCGAATGCCGCGCTCGTCGTGGTGTTGTTCGATGGCGGCGGCCACCACCCGCGAGACGCCGATGCCGTAACAGCCCATCTCCAGGGTCAGGGCGCGGCCGGACTCGTCCAGCACCGTCGTCTTCATGGCCTCGCTGTACTTCTGGCCGAGCTGGAAGATATGCCCGACCTCGATGCCGCGGGCGATGGTCAGACGCCCCTGGCCGTCCGGGCTGGGGTCCCCCTCCACCACGCTGCGCAGGTCGGCGACCGGGGGCAGGGGCAGGTCCCGGCCCCAGTTGAGGCCGAACCAGTGCTTGCCGTCCGCGTTGGCGCCGGCGCTGAAATCGGCGGTCACCGCCACGGTGCGATCGGCGACGCAGGGGATGGGCAGGCCCAGGGGACCCAGGGAGCCGGGACCGGCGCCAATGGCGGCGCGGATCTCCTCCTCCGTCGCCATGCGCAGGGGCCTGGCCACCTGGGGCAGCTTTTCCGCCTTGACGGGGTTGAGCTCGTGGTCGCCGCGGACCAGCAGGGCGATGAGGCGGGGGGCGCCAGCACCGGCGGGAGCGGCCGGTGCCCCCGACGAGGGCCCAGCCGCCTTGGGCATGACCGGTGTGCCCGGCGGAGAGCCCACCGCCCCCGCCTCGGGGCCGCCCACACCCGGCCCCAGG
>SBFV01000169.1 GCA_006227775.1 Gammaproteobacteria bacterium
ACCCCGGACAAGCCTTTCTTCATCTATTTCGCGCCGGGGGCCATGCACGCGCCTCACCATGTCGCGAAGGAATGGATTGCCAAATACCAGGGCCGTTTCGGCCAGGGATGGGATAAGGTGCGCGAGGAGACGCTGGCCAGGCAGAAGAAACTCGGGGTTGTGCCGCCGGGCACGAAGTTGGCGCCAAAGCCGCCGGGCGTCCCCGATTGGGATAGCTTAACCCCGGACCAGAAGAGGCTGTTTGCCCGGCAGATGGAGGTCTACGCGGCCTTCGGCGAATATGCCGACGCGGAAATTGGCCGTTTGCTCGGGGCGGTCGATGATCTGGGGCAGACGGACAACACCCTGATCTTTTATATCCTGGGTGACAATGGGGCCAGTGCGGAAGGGGGGCCAAATGGCGCCTTTAACGAGGCCGGGGTGATCAATCATCGGGAAGAGGAACTGGGCGATGTCATGAAACACATGGACGATCTGGGCGGTCCCTATTCCTTTAATCACTATGCCATCGGCTGGGCGATCGCGGGAAATACGCCGTTCACTTGGGCTAAGCAAGTGGCCTCCAATTACGGCGGCACGCGGGACGGGATGATCATTCACTGGCCAAAGGGTATCAAGACCACGGGAGAGGTGCGGACACAGTGGCATCACGTGATCGATATCGCGCCCACGGTCCTTGAGGCGGCCGGCTTGCCCGAGCCGAAGATTGTCAACGGGATACCCCAAATCCCCATGGAGGGCGTGAGCATGATCTACAGCCTGAACGATGCCCAGGCCAAAGACCGTCATGTCACGCAATATTTTGAGATGTTCGGCAACCGGGCCATCTATCACGACGGCTGGTTCGCGGGAACGGTTCATAAAGCCCCGTGGGAATTCAGTGCCCGCCATTCTCTGGAAAACGACCAATGGGAGCTTTACGACACCCGGGTCGATTTTAGCCTCTGTTACGTTTGGTGTGGGTAACCGCTTTATCCATCACCCATAAGCCCTCATCATGATGCCTATCGAAAATTGGTGGTGGGGCCTGTGGAGATGTGGGCGAGAGGTCCCCGGCTTGTCCACACGTCCCGTAGGGCGCGGGCCGGTCCGGAGGACTCGTCCACAATTCCACCGGCCGATGGCGTGAGGGTGTGACATGCAACCAACTTCTTCCTCCCTGTTCACCCTGGCCCTGGGTCTGCAAGCACCTTGGGCGGTCAGCGACGTCGCCTTTGATGCGGATGCCGGGCGCCTCGACCTGCAGGTGTCGTTTCAACCCGGCGCCCGCTTCACGTGTCCCCACTGCGGTGCCGCGCAGCAACCGGTCCATGACACCCTGACGCGGGCATGGCGTCACCTGAACTTCTTTCAGTATCAGGCCTATCTTCAGGCGAAGGTGCCGCGCGTGCGCTGCGGGGCGTGCGGCAAGACCACCCAGGTGCCGGTGCCGTGGGCGCGGGAGGGCAGCGGCTTCAGCCTGCTCATGGAGGCCTTGATTGTCACCCTGATCAAGGCCATGCCGGTGCGCCAGGTGGCGCAGTTGCTGGCGGTCAGCGATCAGCGCCTCTGGCGTATCCTGGATCACTACGTCGCTAACGCCCGTGCCCGCGAGGACTTTTCCGCGGTGACGACCCTCGGTCTGGACGAGACCGCCGCGCGGCGCGGCCATCACTACATCAGCTTGTTCCACGATCTCGACGCCGGCCGGCTGTTGTTTGCCTGCGCGGGGCGCACCGCGGAGGTGGTCGCCCAGTTCGCCGATGACCTGGAGGCCCATGGCGGCTGTGCGGAGAACCTCACCGCAGCCTGCATCGACATGTCCACCCGTTACCGTGCGGGTCTGGCGGAATATCTGCCCTGGGTCGACGTCACCTTCGACGAGTTCCACGTCATCCAGTTGGTGAATCGGGCGGTCGACGAGGTCCGGCGCCAGGAGATCAAGACCAACCCACCACTTAAACGTAGCCGCTATCTCTGGCTCAAGGACCGTCAGGCCTGGACGGCGCGACAAATCCGCCAGTACGTCGACCTCAAGCGCTTGAACCTGAAGACTCATCGCGCCTTTCGCATCAAGGAGGCGCTGCGCGATATCTTTCACCAGGCCCCGGACCGGGAGACGGCCGAGCCCCTGCTCAAGCAGTGGTATTCCTGGGCGCGGCGCTGCCGGATCGAACCCATGAAGCAGGTCGCCTTGAGCCTGAAGAACCACTGGGAAGGCATCCTCAATGCCTTCGATTCCCAACTGACCAACGGGCGCGTCGAGGGCGTCAATGCCCTCATCCAGGCGGCCAAGGCCAAAGCGCGCGGCTATGGCACCACCCGCCATCTGATCACCATCTGCTATCTGGTCGCGGGCAAGCTCACCCATCTGCCGGCCTCACCCTTCCGGGACCCCTGCGGGCGCCGTGGCCGCCCAGGGAGTCTGACCCCTTGCCCACACCAATCGTAAGAGAGCCCCTTTTTTTCGCGAGCGTGAAAGGTACGGAAAGGCCATTTATTTACAGATGCTTGGTGCGCTCA
>SBFV01000327.1 GCA_006227775.1 Gammaproteobacteria bacterium
GCAAAAGAAGGTCACCCTTTGGCTGCACCCCCTCCAGGCAGGGATTTCCCCAAGAAAGGCCGTGCGGGCAGTCGATTTGGCCCATGGGCGGTGAAGGTAAAATTGGCGCGACATTTGCATATTATGGTGCTCCCGCTCAGCATGGGGTTGAGCGGACCCCATGGTCCAGGATGCGCGCAGCCGCCGGGCCGTCCCTGATCATCCACCACCCGGGAAGAAACGCTTGAACGCGAGCGCCATCATCCACCGACGTAAACAAGACCTGGGCGATTTCTGGGGTGGCCTCGCCGCCATGCTGGTCGTGCTCCCGTCCTCCATCGCCTTTGGGGTCACCATCTACGCCGCCATCGGGCCGGGCTACGCCACCATGGGCGCCCTGGCCGGCATCATCGGCGCGACCGTGCTCGGCCTGGTGGCCCCGACGCTGGGCGGGACCGATCGTCTGATCACCACGCCATGCGCCCCGGCCGCCGCCGTCCTCTCCGCCTTCGCTATCGAGATGACCCAGCATGGCGTGGGGGCGGATACCATCATCCTCCTGCTGGTCCTGCTGACCGTCATCTCCGGTCTGGCCCAGATGCTGCTTGGCTTCGTCGGCATCGGCCGCCTGATCAAGTTCATCCCTTACACCGTCGTCAGCGGTTACATGTCCGGCGTCGGGCTGATCATCATCGGCAGCCAGATCCCGAAATTCCTTGGCGCCCCGAGCGAGGCCTGGTGGCATATCCTCATGGCCCCCGAGCACTGGGACTGGCGTGCCCTGGCCGTGGGCGGGTCCACCATCCTCCTCACCTTTCTCGGCCCCAAGCTGACGAAACTGGTGCCGGGCACCATCCTCGGCATCCTCGCTGGCCTGGGGACCTATTTCGGCCTGGCGGAATTCGTCGATCCCAGTCTCTGGCAGGTCCAGGGCAACCCCTTGATCATTGGCACCATGGAGGCCCAAAGCCAGGGGCTGATCGAGACCGTGACCGGCCTGTGGCAGGATATCGGCGACCTGCGCCTGGGACAGGTGGCCGGCCTGTTCGGCGGCGCCCTGACCCTGGCCGTGCTGCTCTCCATCGATACCCTCAAGACCTGCATCGTGGTCGATCAGTTGACCCGCAGCCGCCACGACTCCGACCGCGAACTGGTGGCCCAGGGAGTGGCCAACATCTGTTCCGCCACCATTGGCGGTATCCCCGGCGCCGGCGCCATGGGCCCTACCTTGGTGAATGTGAACAGCGGTGGCCGCACCCGGCTGTCGGGCATCCTGGAAGGCGTCTTCGCCCTCGTCGCCGCCTTGGCCCTAGGTTCCTTCCTGGCCTGGATCCCGGTGGCCGCCCTGGCGGGCATCCTGATCGTGGTCGGCATCCGCATGATCGACCGCGACCCCCTGCACTTCGTTCAATCCCGGGCCACGGTCTTCGATTTCGTGGTGGTGCTGGCCGTGGTGGTTGCCGCGCTCACCATTGGCCTGATCGCGGCCTCCGGCGTGGGCGTGGCCCTGGCCATCCTGCTCTTCGTCCGCGCGCAGATCGGCGGCGCCGTGGTGCGGCACAAGGTCGATGTTCACCAGATGTCCTCGACCTGGGTGCGCACCGAAGCGGAAATGCGGATCATCGAGAGCAAGGGGGATCAGGCCGTCATCTTCGAACTCCAGGGCAGTCTCTTTTTCGGCACCTCGCATCAGCTCTATTCGCAATTGGAGCCGGAGTTCGGCCAGCGGCGTTACCTGATCCTGGATCTCAAGCGGGTCCAATCCATGGACGTCACCGCCGCCCATCTGCTGGTGATCGTGCGCAATGCCCTCCAGGAAAAAGGGGCCTTGCTCATCCTATCCAGTATCCCCGAAGCCCTGCCCAATGGCAGCAACCTGCTGGAATTTCTGGAACTTACCGGCGTCATCGTCCCGGACGAGCAGGCCGTTCGCGTCTTTCCGCAACTGGATAGCGCCATCGAGTGGGTGGAGGACCGACTCCTGGGTGAGCGGGATGCGCCCCTGGACGTGCTGGAGGAGGAGGAACCCCCCCTCCGTTTGCAGGAGATGGAGATCTTCAGTCAGCGCAAGGATGAAACCCTGCAGGACCTGGAGGCCTGTCTGGAGGAACGCCACTATCAGGCCGGGGAAACCATCTACGCCACGGGGGCCAGCGGGGACGAGATCTATTGGATCCGCCGCGGCGCCGTGCGCATCTTCCTGCCCGTTGGCGCCGGGAGAACCCGGCATGCCGGCACCTTTGGTCGGGGCGACTTTTTCGGCGGTCTGTCCTTCCTCGACAACCGGCCCCGCAACCACGAGGCGATTGCCTTCACCGACACCGATGTCTATGCCCTGTCGCGCCGGCACTTCGACAAACTGGTCGAGGAACACAAGCGTCTGGGCTTCAACCTGCTGGAGGGTCTGGCCCGGACCCTGGCCATCCGCCTGCGGCGGGTGGACCAGGATCTGGTCATGCTGCACGAGTATTGAGATCCCTCCGGGGGACGGCCAGGCCACCTTCCACCCGGAAGATGACTG
>SBFV01000331.1 GCA_006227775.1 Gammaproteobacteria bacterium
TTTTCTCGGTCTCACCCTGGCCCTGGAGGTATGGCTCTGGTTCGCGGATATCCCCAGCTATTTGCTGCCGCGGCCCGCCGAGGTTTTCACCGCCCTCTACACGGAGGGGGCGGACCTGACCCGCGCCATCCTCCGCACCAGCCTGGCCGCCAGCACTGGCCTGCTGGTGAGCGTCATTATCGGCGTGGCGGCGGCCATCGGGCTCTCGATCAACGACTGGCTGCGGCGGGCCTTCTATCCCTACGCCGTCTTCTTCCAGACCGTCCCCATCATCGCCATCGCCCCCCTCCTGGTGATCTGGCTTGGTTATGGGCTCAAGACCATCATCGCGGTCAGCTTCATCGTCTCGGTCTTTCCCATCATCGCCAATACCCTCAGCGGCCTGCTCTCGACGGATCCCGCCTTGCGCGACCTCTTCCGGCTGCACCGGGCCGGAACCCTGACCACCCTGGTCAAGCTGCGCATCCCCGCCGCCCTGCCCCAGTTCCTGACCGGCCTGCGGATCGCCTCGGGCCTGGCCGTCATCGGCGCCATCGTCGGTGAGTTCGTGGCGGACGACTACCGGGGGGGCGGGGGCATCGGCACGGTGGTCATGGTGGCCATCAAGGAGTTGAACACCCCCAAGGTCTTCGCCGCGGTATTCATGGCCGCGCTCCTCGGCCTGGTCTTCTTCGCCCTGGTCAATCTGCTCGGCCGCCTCACCCGGCGGCATTGGCACATCGCGGAAACGCGGGAGTAACCCATGCCGATCAATCCTGGACGGGAGATCCGACTCCTTCGCCAGCTCTTCACGCTTCTTCTCCTTTGTTTCCTTCCTATCCTTCCGCCGCTCATGGCTGGCTGTTCCGGGGAGCAAGGCCAGGGCCCTGCGGGGGCCTCCGCCCCGGTCCTTCAGCAGACGGCCCTGCAGCTCAACTGGGTGCCGGAGCCTGAGTTCGGCGGCTATTACGCCGCCCGGGAAACAGGGGCCTTCGCCGCCGAGGGGCTGGAGGTCGATATACGTCCCGGTGGTGCTCAGTCACCGGTGGAGCAGATGGTCGCCGCCGGGCAGGTGGAATTTGGTATCACCAGCGCCGACAGCCTGCTCATGGCCCGTGACCGGGGTGTCGATCTGGTGGCCATCTACGCCGGCTACCAGTCCTTCCCCGAGGGGATCATGGTCCACGCCAGCCGTGGCCTCAAGTCTTTGGCCGAGGTCTTTAAGGGTGGCACCCTGGCGGTCATCCCCGGGACCCCCTTCCTCAAGTTGCTGGACCGGGAATATGGCCTGGGCAGGATGAAGGTCGTGCCCCATGACAACAATATCGCCCCCTTCCTCCAGGATCCCCTGATGGCTCAGCAATGCTTTGTCAGTTCCGAACCCATCGTCGCCCGCCATGCCGGGGCCAATCCCCAGGTCTTCATGCTCAGCGACATCGGCTTCAATCCGTACACGGGGGTGGTCTTCACCCGCCGCCAGACCCTGGAGGCCCATCCCGAGCGGGTCAGGACCCTGGTGCGGGCGGTGCGCCGCGGCTGGCAGGCCTATCTGGCGGATCCGGAGCCGGCCAATCGCCTGATGCACACCCTCAATCCGACTATGGCCGCGACCACCTTCGCCGAGGCTTCCCTGATTCAGGCCCCGCTGATCCGTGGCGGGCTCGCGGATGATCAGTTGGGGACCATGACCTTGGAGCGCTGGCGCAACCTGGCCGAGCTGCTCCAGGGTTTGGGCATCATCCAAGGGATCGAACCCGACCTGGCCTTCGTCAACCCCTGATTCGGGTCGGCGGACGCCATGCCCTTGGGTCCCTCCCACCCTGGGCCGAACCGAATGGCGCCGCCTTGCGATCTTGACTGGCCTGGCCGAAAACCCCACGGCTTCGGGTATACTTGCCCACCCTTCATGGCGCCCGCTGACCGACCGAGCCAATCCTCATGAACAGAGAGCTGGATGTACGACCCGAAGTCGCCCCCCCAGTGGATCTATTCAGTTGTGATGAGGAGCCTATCCAAGTACCGGGCGCCATCCAGCGCTTCGGATTTCTTGTCGCCATGGACCACCAGGGGCGCGTCTTCCGCGTCAGCGAGAACCTTGACGAATTTCTTCCCCTTGCCCCCGCCAGGGCCTTGGGGCAAAGCGTCGAATCCGTCCTCGGAGAAGAGGTCGGTTTCCGCTGTCGTGCCTTCCTCGCCGCCCAGCGGCGTCCCCCGGACGATGATCCGCTGCCGATCTTCGATGCCCAACTGCCAGGCACCCGCAACCTCTTCACCCTCAGCCTGGCCAGCTCCCCCGGGGGTCTGATCATCGAGTGCGAACCCTGCTCCCGGGACCCCGCCGCTTACATCAATATGCTGCGGCGGATTACCGAGAGCTGCGACCGCTTGCGCCAGACGCGGACCTCGCTGGAGCTGGTACAAACCGCCGCTCGCATTTTCGCCAATCGCACCCGCTATCACTACACCCTGGTGTATCGCTTCGATGGGAAGATGAACGGCGAGGTCATCGCCGAGGTCGTGAACGGGGTCGAGCCCCGCTGGCTGGGACATCACTTTCCCCATACCGATATCCCCCTCCAGGCCCGCGCCCTTTATCTCCGTAATCTGATCCGCATGATCGCGGATGTGGAGTATCAACCCTCCCCCCTCCTGGGCCTGAGCGACGAGGCGCTTGAACCCTTGGATCTTAGCGATACCATGCTGCGCAGTGTCTCGCCCATTCACCTCGAATATCTGCGCAACATGGGCGTGCGGGCAACCCTGACCCTGTCCCTGATCGTAGAGGACCGTCTTTGGGGCTTGATCGTCTGTCATCATCACCAGCCCCACTACCCGCCCCGCTCCCTGCGCCTTTTCTGCGACCAGATGGCCCAGTTTCTGTCCCTGGAGCTGCAAAACCTCCTTGCCTGGGAGCATCGCCAGGCCAGCGCGGGGCTGAAGCGCCAGGTGGACGGCATCATGGCCCGTCTGCGGGCTAGCGAAGACATGGGCGCGGCCCTGCGGGATTCCCCCGAACTGCTATCCGCCTGGGAGGCCGATACCTTCGAAATCGTGCTCCATGGCGAGCGAACCCTGCTGGGGCGTCACTTGCCCCCGGACCTGTCCGGCGCCATCGCCGCCGGGTTACGGCAAGCCAATGCGGGCCAGGACCACGGTCAGGCCTGCGCCTTGGACCGTATTGCCCCTCTGCTGGTGGAACGGGATCTGCCTCCCGACGGAGTGGCGGGTGCCCTCTTTCTGCCGCTTAGCGATGGCGGTGAGGATTATCTCCTCTGGTTACGCCCGGAGCAGATCCAGCGCATCAAATGGGCCGGGGAGGCCGCCAAGGATACCGCCGAGGCCGGGACGCAACTGCCGGCGCGTCTGACGCCCCGGGCCTCCTTCGCCACCTGGATCACGGAAGTCCGCGGCGCCAGTCTCGCCTGGACGCCCGCCCAGCGCGAGGCCGCGGGATATCTGGGCCAGGTGATTCGCAACCAGCTCGCCACCGAGGTCAAACTCAGTCGGGAACGGGAGGCTTTGAGCCGTCGCATGGCCTTGTTCGATGTCCTTACCGGCTTGCCCAACCGCGTGCTGCTCATGGACCGCATGCAGGTCGCCATCGCCCGCGTCCAGCGGCAAAGGGGAGCCCTGGCCGTCTGTTTCATCGATCTCGACCGGTTCAAGCCGGTGAATGATCGCTATGGCCATGACGAGGGCGACGCCGTCCTGCGGTTAGTGGCGGAGCGGCTGGTTCGGCAGTTGCGCCAGTGCGATACCCTGGCCAGGATCGGTGGGGATGAATTCGTCGCCCTTATCGAGGATATCGGTGGCCAGGGGGAAGATCGGGTCATGGCCAATGCCGCGGCGGTGGCGGTCAAGCTCATTCAGGCCCTGAACGAACCTCTGGGAGTGGAGGATCGCCACCATCAGGTCGGCGCCAGTATCGGTATCGCCTGCTGTCCGACTCTGGGCACGGACCCCCGTGAGCTGCTGCGCGCCGCCGATCTGGCCATGTACCTGGCCAAACAGGGTGGCGCCAATCCCGCCTTTGCCCTGCCAGGAATACCCCTTCAGACGCCCCTCCCGTAGCGATCCATTAACGGTGGCGATCCCTCATTTGGAGAGATCGATGAAGATCGATCCAGATCGATGTTTGATCGGCGTCAAATCACCCTTTTCATAAATCCGTCATACTAGGTGCCAGCTGGAGACTGTCTC
This sequence comes from Gammaproteobacteria bacterium, assembly GCA_006227775.1. GTDB lineage: Bacteria > Pseudomonadota > Gammaproteobacteria > Chromatiales > Chromatiaceae > M0108. The sequence continues at coordinate 4,180 of SBFV01000331.1, forward strand.
CACCAACCTCGCTGGCGTTGCCATCGGGGCCATCATCACCATCCCCGATACATTTCGGTTTTCGGTCAGCTCCATGAGGATCGGGGGAGGGTCTGGCGGGGGGCGACCGCGGGGAGGTGGTCATCAAGCCTACAGGGACCTTTCCCCGCATGCCTCGCCTGACGCTGCCCGATCCGGTAAATCCGGAAATCGAATTGCGGTGTCTCTGTAAAACCATAAGAAATACAACCGGTAGCTGTACCTCCGGCTAGTATCCACCCTGAGGAGGTATTCGCCATGGCCTGGAGCCTACCGCGTTTGTCGCGCCGTACTTTTCTCAAAACCACCGGCTACGGCACCGCGGGTCTCGGTCTGTTGTCCCCCCTGCCCAGCCTGGTGAACCAGGCCCTCGCCACGGACGAGGAGGTAAAGGAGGAGGTGAGTTACAGCATCTGTAACTTCTGTTCCTCCCTGTGCAACATCCGCGTCACTACCCATACCCAGGGTGGCGACAAACGTATCGTCAAGCTGGACGGCAACCCCCATTCGACCCTGAATCGCGGCAAGATCTGCGCCCGCGGCCAGGCCGGGCTGCGCCAGACCTACGACAGCGACCGCATCAAGACCCCCCTCATCCGGGTCGAGGGCAGCCGGCGCGGCGAGTACAAGTTCCGCCAGGCGACCTGGGAGGAGGCCTGGGACTACATCGCCAAAAGGCAGGCGGCGGCCGGTATCAAGCCCTGGGAATGGACCATGGTGGGCGGCTGGACCTCCTGCGTTTTCTACATGAACTGGGCGGTGCCTTTCGCCATGGCCAACCAGGTGCCCAATATCGTCGCCTCCCCCATGCAGCACTGCGTCACCACCGGCCACCTGGGCACGGACCTGGTCACGGGTAACTTCAACATCCATGACGAGGTGCTACCTGACTTCGATCATGCCAAGTACATTCTGCTGGTGGGTAACAATGCTTCCATCGGCGCCGTGTCCACTTGCCGCATGGTGCGCTTCGCCCAGGGGCGCAAGAATGGCGCCAAGATTGTCGCCCTGGACCCACGCTGCTCGGAAACCGCCGCCAAGGCCGACGAGTGGATTCAGCTCCGCCCCGGCACCGACCTGGCCTTCATGCTGGCGCTGATGCGCACCCTCATGCAGGAGGGACTGTACGACGCCGATTTCCTGCGCCGCCATACCAACATGCCCTTCCTGCTCGCCCGTGACGAACAGGGTGAGTGGCGCCAAGTGACGGATGACCAGGGCCGGCCCCTGGTGGTGGAAGAGGACTCGACCCGGTTGCGGACGCTGAATAAATTCAGCAACCTCAATCACAAGGATGTCGAGGGTAATACCTTCTCCCCCGGCCTGCGGGTCCCGGACGACTTTCAGATGGAGGGACGGCCGGTCAGGACCGTGTTTCAGGCCCAACTCGAGGAGTTGGAACCTTATACCGCCGATTGGGCGGCAGAGATCACCGGCATCCCGGTCGCGACCATCGCCCGCATCGCCCGCGAATTCGGCACCACCCGCCCGGCCATCGTCGATCCTGGCTGGCACGGCGCACGCTTCGGCAATGTGATGATGCTGCGGCGGGTGCAGGCCATGGTCCAGGCCCTGACGGGCGGTCTCGATGCCGTGGGCGGCTGGATGAACTCCGGGGAACTGCATCACAAGGCCCATCAGATGTTCCAGGCCATGGACCGGGGCTACGAAATGGGCGCGCCCCTGGCCAATCTGGCCGGCATGGCCTTCGCCAAGATGGTGATCGGCGCCGTCTCCCAGGGCGAAAACTTCTCCCATGGCCACCCTGGCTGGTCCTGGGCCTGGAGCGCCCAGGAGAAGGCGGCGGGGCGCTTCAACGTCGCCTTGCCGGTGATGACCGACACCGGGCTGCGCGAGTCGGTGGAGGGCAAGCTCCAGTTCCAGGGCGAGCCCTACCTGACCCGCGCCTTCATCATCAATGCCGCCAACCCGGTACGCCACTACTACCCGGACAGTTACTGGAAGGAGACGTTGAGCCATCCCAACGTGGAACTGGTGGTCATGGTGGAGGTGCTGCCTTCGGATACGACCCCCTACGCCGACGTCATCCTGCCCAACACCACCTATCTCGAGCGCAACGAACCCACCCTCTATGGTAATGGGGTCAATCACGACCTGGCCCTCACCACCCGCTACGCCGCCATCGACCCCCTCTACGACACCGAGGAGACAGCGGACATCCTGCTCAAGCTGACCGGGATCATCAGCGGCAACCGGGATGGTTTCCTCGACTGGGTCGAGAAACTGACCGGGCTCAAGGCGGCGCCGGTGCGGGCCGCCCACGCCGAACTCCAGAAGACGCAGCAGAAGGGGGCCTTCGCCGCCGCCTGCCGCCAGGTCTCCTTCGCCCAGACCGCGGCCCGCCTGGGCACGACACCGGAAGCTATCGACGCCGTGCTGCGGGACAAGGGGATCTATGCGGAGGAGGGCAAGGACCAGATCCTGGCCCACTGGGGCATGCCGCGCCAGATGCCGGTGCCGACCGACAGCGGCCGGGTGGAGTTCTACAGCCCCATGCTGCGTGGCCTGCGCGATGCCGGCCACAGCGCGCCCAACTTCAGCGTCCTGGCCACCTGGATCGCCCCCGAATACCACGAGGGTCAGCCGGCCACGGCACCCCTGGCGGCGGACGAGTTCTACTTCTCCTATGGCAAGACCCCGACCGTCTCTCATGGCTCCACCAACAGCAACAACCCGGTGCTGGCGGGGATCAATCACTTCAAGCGGGATATCTACCAGGGGGTGTGGATCCACCCGGAACGGGCGGCCAAACTGCTGATCCGCGACGGGGACGCCATCCGCCTCATCAACACCCGCTCCGGCCAGGAGACCGGCGGCAAGGCCCATGTCACCCGCCTGGTGCAGCGCGACACCCTCTTCATCTATTCCGCCTTCGGGGTGGAAAACCCGGCCCTGTCCCGCACCCAGGGGGAAGGCACCGCCACCAACAAGCTGATCCCCTATCAGGTGGAACCGGTGGTGGCGGGTTTCCGCTCCCAGGAGTTCACCATCAAAGTGGCCAAGGCCTAAGAGGAGACCGCGACAATGACGCACTATGCCATGGTCATCGACCTCAATACCTGCGTCGGCTGCAATGCCTGCATGGCCGCCTGTGCCCTGGAGAACCAGTCCCCGGTGTGGGATGAGCACAAGTGGCGCACCTATGTCCACGATAAGGAGATCGGGGTCGGCAGCGACGTGCACCGGCGCTTCTTCCCCCGCCTCTGCAACCACTGCGACAATCCGCCCTGCATGAGCGTCTGCCCCACCGGCGCCACTTACAAGAAGGCCAACGGCATCGTCATGGTGAATCCGGACTGGTGCATGGGCTGCGGCGCCTGCGCCCTGGCCTGTCCCTACCATGCCCGGATTCCCATCACCTACGGCGACGTGGCCCAGGGCCGGGAGTTTTACGGCTCCGACTACCGGCGCTCCAGCCCCAGCATGGACAAGTGCTCCTTCTGCGACCATCGGGTGGAGAAGGGCCTCAAACCGGCCTGCGTCGAGACCTGCGTCGGTTCCTCGCGCCAGTTTGGCAATCTGGACGACCCAAACGACCCGGTGACGCGGATGGTCGCCAGCGGGGTGGCCAGGCCGCTGATGCCCCACATCGGCACCCGGCCCAATGTCTTCTACATCGACGACCTCAAGTGGAGGGGCTGAGATGGACGTCAACACCATGACCTACGCCAGCCAGGACCTCTGGACCTGGTGGCTCGCCGTCTATCTCTACACCGGCGGCCTGGGCGCCGCTACCCTGTCGGTGACCTTTCTCACCGACATGTATCTCAAGCCCCATCGCAATCTGGTGCTGTGGGGCGCTGGCGCCGGGGTGGTGCTGTTGTCCCTGGGCTCCATGATGCTCTTCGGCCACCTGCTGCATCACCTGGCGGCCATCCATGTGCTTAATCCCCTGGTCTTCATTCTCAAGCCCGACGCCTGGATCGCCTGGGGCACCCAGTTCATCATCTGGATGATGGTCTGGGGAGTGCTCTACGCCTTGCCCTATGCCCGGGAGACTCCCTTGCTGCGTCGCTTGCCGCTGGTGGGCAAGGTGCTGGACTGGGGGTTGGTGGTCAAGATCAGCGGGGCGGTGCAGCGTTTCCGCAAGTTCGTCGGCTGGCTGGCGGTGGTCAACGGCGTCGGGGTGGCGGTCTATACCGGCCTCCTGCTCCAGTCCTTCCCCGCCGTGGCCCTCTGGGCCAACCCGGGGGTGCCGCTGCTCTTCACCGTCTCGGCCTTCTCCACCGCCCTGGCCTTCCTGCTGCTGATCATGTACACGGTCATCAAGGACGCGGCGGACGAGAAGATCCGGGTGCTCTACGAGCGCATCGACCTGGTCCTGATCAGCGCCGAGCTGGTGATCCTCTTCTCCTTCTTCTTCTACCTCAAGCGTGGCTCGGAGTCGGCCATGCGCTCCTGGGAACTGCTGTTCACCGACTTCGGCTGGCTGATCGGCTTCATCGGCTTCGGCCTGATCGTGCCCTTCTTCCTGGAACTCAAGGGCGTGGTCAAGGGTTGGACCAGTCATGTCCCCATCATCACCGCTTCGGTGCTGGTGTTGATGGGTGGCTACCTGTTGCGGCATTACTTCATGTATGCCGGCGTCTATGCCTATCCCTGGTAGCGGCGTAGCATGGAGGCGTTAACTTTCATGATAGGTCTCGCCACACCTCTGCTGCGGGAAGTCGGTTGTCGGTTATCAGGTGCCAGGTTGCTGGTTTCGGTGTACTTCCTAACTCTCTCTAATTTAATGGTTATCGGATAACGTTGGGGATAATGTTGGTCGCGGGGAGGGTGTCTTTCGCGCTAACTCGGATCGGTCACGCGGATAGCGGAACCGCCGCCGGATCTCCTTGCGGGGGTCCGGCGGGGGGATGGGCTGGGACGAGGGGATGGGTGGGCGACTTCAACCGCGAGCGCGGGGGAAGAGCCGGTCAAACAGCTTGAGGACCAGGCCCGCGCTCCCGAGGTAGAGCGCGAACATGGCGATCAGAGCAGTCCCCGTGCCGGCAAGACCAAGCAGATTTTCCATGGGATGATGCTCCAGGGCGATAGGTGATATGGGGCACCCAATAGTTTAATGTTTTCTTAAATACTGATCAATCAAGTCCCGCGAAAAAAATCGACCATGGCAATCCCTGGCCATCCCGACCCTCAACAAGCCCTGATACTGGCCGCCTTATTGGCTTATCCGGAGCCGGACGCCCGGGAGGTCCTGCGCGACCTGTTGCCCCTGGCCCCCTGGCTGGCGGACCCCCTCGCCGAATTGGATCAGCTTCCACTGGACCACTGGCAGGGGGAACATACCCGGCTCTTTTTCAGCGGCTATCCCCGGACCCCTTGCCCCCCCTTCGAGTCGGTCTATCGCCAGGGCCGCATGGGGGGAACGGTGGTGGCGGAACTGGCGGGGTTCTATCGCCGCGCCGGTCTGGAGGCCAGGGGGGTTCCCGCCGATTATCTGGGTACCCTGCTCGAATGCCTGGCGATCCTCGCCACGGGGAATGATCCAGCGCGTGAGGGCCTAGGCCGGGAACTGTGGAACGAACACCTGTCACGCTGGCTGCCGCGATTCTCCCGAGACCTACAGGACCATGGGGAGCTGCAACTCTACCGCGTCCTGGGGGAGCGACTGGCGAGGCTCTGCTGCGAGGATGCTGGCCGGGATACGGACGGGGGCCTTAACTCGAGGGAATTGGGCAACTTGGGCGACTGGGGGGGAGTTGGGCGTCTTGCGGGACCGGGTAACGTGGGGGTCTCAGGGGAATCGGTGGAGTCGGGAAAATCAGGAGACCAAGGGGGGGAAGGGTGCACATGAACGACGGCGCCTGGCGGACCTGGGCACCGGAGCTCGCCGCGGATGAGGCACTGGCGACCGCGGTACTGGACGCGCACCGGACCCTGGCGGAGCAACTGGCGCGGGATGATCCCTTGCTGAACCTCAATCCCAGGCTCCCTATCGAATACCGGGCCTTGCGCCGGATCGAGGACTGGCGCGTCCTGCTGCTCCTCACGCCCTGGATGCTGGCCCGGCTGCTGTTTCCCGATCGGGCACCGGACATAGCCCTCCCCACCGGTTGGACGGCGGTGGAGCGGGTCGGGCAAGCCTACCAGGTGCTGGGCCCAGCCCTGCGCATGCGCCTGCTAAGTCAGGATCAGCTTGCCCATCTCAACTACCACCCCGCCCTGGGGCACTACCTTCTGCAGCCCCTCTGTCTGGACATGGAGCCTTATGTCGAGGGTGACGAGGTCTTCCGCGCTTGGAGCGAGGTTATTCGCATCCGCGACGCCAACATGGAACAGGCCAGGCGGGACTGTCCCTTACAAAAAGAGATCTCTCGCAGGGAGCTGTTCTCCAGGTTCAGGATCTGATCGGACACCGGCTGGGCCCTACCTCAGTTAAGGCCGGATGCGGTCGATCAGGACCTTGACGCTGGGGTGGTCGGCGGGGGCGATGGGGCCGGTTTCGCCCTCCAGGTCGCCGCTCTGGGGGCTGGCCTGGCCACTGGCGGAGATGCGGGCACCGACGATCACCGAGGAGAATTTGGACAGGGTCATTTCAGGAGTCATGGCCAGGCTGTCGTCCAGGGTCACGGTCAAGGGAAGATCCGCCACCTTCAGGCGTTTGACCGCCAGGGGCATGGGTGGCCCGGAAGCCGCCTTGGCGTAAATGAAGAGACTGTGGTTGACGTTCGCCTCGCGCCAGAGGGGCTGGGCAAGGCTAACCTCCACCTGAAGCGAGAGCCCCGCCGCGGTCGTGCTGGAGGCGTCCAGGCTAGATTCGGCTGGGCTGGTCCCGGAGGCGGTGGTACGGCTGGGAGCGTCCGGACGGGTGGTGGAGACGGAGCTGGTTCCACTGGTCTGCCTCAACCCGGGGGGCGAGGCATCTGGAGCGGCCGCGGGTAGGCCCCCTTCCTCGCGCGCATCGGCAATGAACTGCCGCAACTGCGCTGCGTCCTCGCCATTGGGGTCCAGACCCTGAGCCAGCCGTTCCCAGCGCTCCACGGCTTGGGCGAAGTCCTTGGCCTGGTAAGCGGCGAGACCATGGAGCCAGAGTCCGGTGGCGTGATCGGGCTCCGCGGCTAAGGCGGCGGCGATGAGATCCGTTGGGCGACCCTGCAACTGGCCATCGGCGGCGGCTGCCAGGGCTTGCGCCAGGCTGATCATGACCTCCGGATCCTGGGGCGCCAAGGCCAGGGCCCGTTCCAGGGCGGCGGCGCCCTTGACCGGCTGGTCCATGGCGACGTAGGTCCGCCCCAGCATGATCCAGCCCTCAAGCTGATCGGGGTTCTGCTTCATCTTGGCGGCCAGGCGCTCCACCAAGACCTCCAGGGAGGCGGCGTCGGTCCCGGACGCCATGCCGTGGCCCGGTGGGGATGACGCGGCGCCAGGGTTGGCGGCCGCCAGTTCCAGGCGCGGGATGATGGCGCTGTTCCCGATGGTGAAATAGAGACCGGCGGCGAAGGCGGGTAGGGCCAGGGCCAGGAGCAGGGCGGTCCAGGGGGCGTTTCTCCCGACGCTGAGGGGCATGGTACCCTGGCCGTCCATATCGTGGAGCAGTTCCCGCTCCAGATCGCGGCGGGCGGCCTGGTACTGACCGCGGTCCAGGTTGCCTGCCTCAAGATCGGTATCCAGTTCTCTGAGCTGCTGGCGGAAGAGCGCCAGATTTAGCTGATCCTGGTCCGGTGTCGATTCCGCTGGGTGCCGCCCGAGGAGGGGCGGGACGACGAAAAGCAACGCCAAAGCGGCCAGCCCAGCGGAGAGGAGCCAAAAGATAGTCATGCCTTATCCTTCGTAGGGGTCGATGCATCCGCCAATAGGGCCCGAAGCCGTTGCTGCTCTTCCGCCGAGAGCTCCCGTTCCCGTGCCGCCCGTTTCTTCCGCAGGGTGAGGAAGAGAAAGATGCCGCCGACGCCCGCCAGGAGCAACGGGCCGAACCAGAGGGGATAGGTGGAGGGTTTGAGGGGCGGATCGTAAAGCACGAAATCGCCGTAGCGTTCGACGAGAAAGTCGATGACCTCTTGCCGGGATTTGCCGGATTGCAGCAGGCGGTAGACCTCCTCGCGCAGATCCTGGGCCAGGTCCGCCTGGGAGCCCGCCAGGGATTCGTTCTGACAGACCAGGCAGCGCAACTCCTCGGTCAGCCGCCTGAACTCCTCGGTCTTGGCGGGGTCGCTGAACTGAAATTCCTCCAGGGTATAAGCCCCCGCGGTAAGAGTGAAGAGGGGGAGGAAAAGGAATCCGGTCAGGAAACCGGCGACCAAGGGGAAAGCCAATCGCCGCCGACTCCCCCGTCCTGGACCGGGGTTCGATGGGGCCTGCCGCCTAGGCGCCAACAATGAAGGCATCATGACCGGTACTCCTTGCACTTCCGGGTCGTCAGGTCGATGGTGGGGGCCAGTTCGGACTCCCAGGTACCAGGTTCGACGGGACCAATCTTCTTGTAGCAGATGCGGCCCTCGCTATCGACCAGGAAGGTCTCCGGGGCGCCATAGACCCCCCAATGGATGCCCGCGCGATTGTCCGGGTCGAATGCGCTGACCTGGTAGGGGTTTCCGGAGGCGCGCAGCATTTGTTGGGCGTCCGCCTCGGTGTCCTTCCAGTTCAGGCCCAGGATCTGCACCTCCTTGAGCTCCCGGGCCAGGCGCAGGAGCTGGGCGTGTTCGGCGCGGCAGGAATAACACCAGGAGGCCCAGACGTTGACCAGAGAGACCTGGCCCAGCAGGTCGGCGTTGGAGACGGTGCGGGTGGGATCGCCTAGGGCCGGCAGGGAGAACTCCGGCGCCAGCTTGCCGACGAGGGGGGAGGGGACCTTGCGCGGGTCCGTACCCAGACCGAAGAACAATAGGGCCACCAGGCCGGCGAACAGGGCGAGGGGGATGAGAAATTTCAGAGTCTTGCCCATGGGTCAGCTCCTGGCGGTGGCCGTGGCGCCCGCCACGTCGGCACTCGCGCGGGTCAGACCCCGGGCAAGACGGTAACGACGGTCGGTGATGGCCAGCAGGCCCCCCAGGGCCATGAGAACGGCGCCCAGCCAAATCCAGCGCACATAGGGCTTGTAGTAGAGACGCAGGGCCCAGTCACCGTCCTCCAGCGGTTCACCGAGGGATACATAGAGATCGCGGGTGAAACCCCAGTCGATGGATGCCTCCGTCATGGGCTTTTGAGAGGCGAAGTAGTTGCGCTTCTCGGGCCAGAGATCAGCGATGGGCTTCTCGCCGTCGAAGATCTGGAAATGCCCCCTCATCGCCATGTAGTTTGGTCCCCGTTGGGTGCGCACACCATGGAACAGGAAGCGATAGCCAGCCACCTCCTGGGAATCACCGGGGGACATGCGCACATCCTTCTCCTGCCCGTAGTTGGCCACCATGGTGACGCCAACGACGAACATGGCCACACCCAGGTGTGCCAGGATCATGCCATAGAAGCTGCGCCCATTGGTCGCCAGATCGCGCAGGATGGCCGATGGGCTGTTCTTGTGGCGCAGGCGCTCCCGGATCGCCTGGATGTGAGCGGTGAGCAGCCAGACCGCCAGGCCGATCCCCAGGGGCACCAGATACCAGTCCAGAGAGAGGAGGGGCATGAGGAAGACCGTCAACAGGGATGCGGCCCCGGTGAGGATGAAGGGGACCCGGAGTTCCCGCGCCAGACGCCCAGGTTCGTCCTGCTTCCAGCGGGTCATGGGGCCAATGCCCATGAGTAAGGCAAGGAAGGGGGTGACGGCCACGAACATGGTGTTGAACCAGGGGAAGCCCACGGAGATCTTGCCCCAGGCCATGGCCTCGTAGATGAGGGGCGCCAGGGTGCCGAGCAGGATCAAGGCCGTGAGTAAGGTCAGTAGCAGGTTATTCGCGAGAAGGAAACTTTCCCGGGACAGCAGGTCGAACCGGCCGCCGCCGGACACCGCCGGGGCCCGCCAGGCATAAAGGGCCAGGGAGCCACCGATGACAATGCACAGGAAGATGAGGATGAAGGTGCCCCGCGCCGGGTCGGTGGCGAAGGCGTGGACCGAGGTCAAGACCCCGGAGCGCACCAGGAAGGTGCCCAATAGGCTCAGAGAGAAGGCGGTGATCGCCAGGAGCACGGTCCAGCTCTTGAAGGCGCCACGCTTTTCCGTTACCGCCAGGGAATGCATCAGGGCGGTGCCCGCCAGCCAGGGCATGAGGGAGGCGTTCTCCACCGGGTCCCAGAACCACCAGCCGCCCCAGCCCAGTTCGTAGTAGGCCCACCAGCTCCCCAGGGCGATGCCCAGGGTGAGGAAGATCCAGGCGGTGGTGGTCCAGGGCCGGGACCAGCGCGCCCAGGCGGCATCCAGCTTGCCGCCCAGCAGGGCGGCGATGGCGAAGGCGAAGGCGACGGAAAAGCCGACGTAGCCCATGTAGAGCAGGGGCGGGTGGATGGCCAGGCCCGGGTCCTGTAGTAGCGGGTTGAGGTCGCGCCCTTCCAGAGGGGGCGGGAAGATGCGCTCGAAGGGGTTGGAGGTCAGCAGCATGAAGAGCAGGAAGCCGATGCCGACCATACCCATCACCGCTAGTATCCGGGCCAAGACCTGAAGGGGGATGTTGCGGCTGAGGCCAGCGACGGCGGCACCCCAGGCAGCCAGGAAGCCAGCCCAAAGCAGCAGGGAGCCCTCGTGGGCCCCCCAGACCGCCGAAACCTTGTAGATGGTCGGCATCAGGGTGTTGGAATTGCTGGCGACGTAGACCACGGAAAAGTCGTCGGTGAGAAAGGCCAGCAGCAACAGGGCAAAGGCGATGGCGGTAAATACGAACTGTCCCCAGGCCAGGGGTCTGGCCGTGCTCATCCAGGCAAGGTTGCCGGTGTAGGAGCCCGCCAGAGGCAGAATGGCCTGGATCAGGGCCAGGCCCAGAGCCAGGATGAGGGCGAAGTGACCAAGTTCAGGGATCATGCCCGGCCTCCCGGAACGACCTGGCCGGGCTGGGTGGGCGGGCTTGCCGGTGAGGCGTCAGCGGGCTGGGTGGCCGGCTTATCCTCCTGGCCAGGCGGTGGCGCGATAACCTGAGGGGCTGAAGCGGGGGCGGCCGGTGTCGGCGCGGCCTGGGCCATCGCCGTCACCCCCTGGGCATGGGCTGTCTGGAGGCTGTCGGCGACCTCCGGCGGCATGTAGGATTCATCGTGCTTGGCCAGCACCTCCTCGGCGACGAAGACGCCGCCCGGTCCCATGCGGCCCTTGGTGACCACGCCCTGGCCCTCGCCGAAGAGATCGGGGAGGATGCCGGTATAGCTGACCTTGACGGTCTGGGCATTGTCGGTGACGTCGAAGATCACCGTCAGGCCATCGGGCTGGCGGGCCAGGCTGTTCTTGACCACCAGACCACCCAGACGGTAGACGGCATGAGCCGGGGCCTCGTTAGCCATGACCTGCGTGGGGCTGAAGTAGTAAGAAATGTTGCTGCGCAGGGCACCGACGGCGAGCCAGGCGGCAACGCCTACGCCCATGATGCCAATGGCCACGAATACCATGCGTTTCTGACGGGCTCTCATGCGGGATCTCCTCGCTCTCTTCGGGTGCGCAAACGGACCATTCGACTGAGACGGGCGAAAATGGTTCGCCGCTGGCGCCGCAATTGCCAGATTTCCCCTGCCAGCAGGATCAGGGTCAGGCCATAAGCGCCCCAGACATAGGCACCATAGCCGCCCTGGGACAGAAATTCACTCATCGTTCACGCTCCAGGATTGCGCGGGCCCAGGCGGTATCGCCCTCCCGCTCCAGGATCAGGCTGCGCAGCCGGGTCAGGGTAACGGCGAAGGAGTACATCCAGAGGCCAAAGGTCATGGTCAGCATGGCAAAGAGGATATTGGCCTCCATCTGCGACAGCCCGGAGCGCTGATGCAATGCCGCGCACTGATTGGGATCTGGACAGTTGATAGACCAGAAGATCAGGGGCAGCATCACCAGGCCGACGATAGCCAGCAAGGCGCTGGCCTTGTCCCCACGCCGCGGATCATCGATGGCGGAATGGAGCGCGATGTAACCGACGTAGAGGAAGAACAGGATCAGCTCCGAGGTCAGGCGCGGGTCCCAGTCCCACCAGGTGCCCCAGCTCGGATGACCCCAGATGGAGCCGCTATACAGGGCGACGAAGGTGAAGAGGGCCCCCGTCGGTGCCGTGGCCTGGGCCATCATGAAGGACAGGCGGGTGTTGAACACCAGCCCGATGGCCGACCAGACCGCCAGCATCAGGTACAGCCACATGGACATCCAGGCCGCCGGGACATGGATGAAGATGATGCGGTAGTACTCCTTCTGGGGATTGGTGCCCCCCAGCCGGTCCGGGGTCTCGAAAAAGCCCCAATAGAGCCCCACGGCCAAGGCCAGGGCCGCCAGCACCCAGAAATAGGGGGTAATTTTCCCCGCCAAGGGATAGAAGGTGGCAGGCGAGGAGAATCGGAATAACTTCATGGCTCGATCAGTCAGCAGGTTCCAGTCGCGGAAGGTTGAGAGAGGTTAGCATGGGTGAGGGCCGGGGCCGAACGGCAAAAGTCCAAGCTGGTGACCAGGGGGACGTTTTCCAATCGCCGCCCCCTCATCATTCCGTCGCGATCCGCAGGGCAGCCGCCGCCGCCAGGGGGGAGAGGACCAGAGCCAGGAGCAGGAACGCCCCCAAGAGCGAGAAATAGGGCAGGGTCTCGGCAAAATCGATGGCACTGACCGTCACCGCCCGGGAACCATAGACCAGCACCGGGATGTAGAGAGGCAGGATGAGCAGGGATAGGAGGATGCCACCGCCGCGCAGACCCAGGGTCAGTGCCGCCCCGATGGCACCGATCAGACTCAGCACCGGCGTGCCCAGCAGCAGGGCCAGGACCATGGCCACCAGCGCGCCCTCCGGCAGGTGGTACTGCATGCCCATGACGGGGGCCATGGCCACCAGGGGCAGCCCGGTCAGCAGCCAGTGGGCGCTGACCTTGGCCAGCACCACCAGGGAAAGGGGCTGGGGCGTCATCAGCATCTGCTCCAGGGTCCCATCCTCGTGATCGGCGGCGAACAGTCGCTCCAGGGCGAGCATGGAGGCCAGCAGCGCCGCCACCCATACCACCCCAGGGCCCAGGATGCGCAGGATCTGCTTCTCCGTGCCCACGCCCAGGGGAAAGAGGCTGATGACGATGATGAAGAAGAAGAGGGTGGTGAGGACCTCGGTCCGCCGGCGCATGGCCAGGCGCAGGTCGCGGCCCAGGATGCAAAGGAATACCCGCCACATCAGGATTTCCCTCCCACTTTGGCGCCAGCGAGGGAGGGAGGGGCATGCCGGGTTTTGCCGGCCCCATGACCCGCATGACCGGAAAGAGACCATCCCATGCGGCCAAGGCCGAATGATGTCAACGTCTCATCCGCCTCATCCTCAGGGGATTTCCTCCTATCCGCCGGTCTGTCCTCCCGCGCGTCCCCCGACCTGTCCGCTGGTCCCGCCCCCGGGGTCCCCAGATGCAGGCGGCGGATCTGACCCGAGGTCAGGGGCACCTCCTGGTGGGTGGTGAGGATCACCAGACCGTCCTGGGCCACGTGCTCGGCAATGAGCAGTTGCAGCCGGTCCACCGCGTCCAGGTCCAGGGCGGTGAAGGGTTCGTCGAGGATCCACAGGGGCGCCCGGCTGAGCAGCAGGCGCGCCAGGGCCACGCGCTTCTTCTGCCCTTGGGACAGGACCTTGGTGGGCAGGTCTTCGCGGCCCTCCAGCCCCATTTCGTCCAGGGCAGCGAGGATGGCCGTCTCCGTGGCCTCATCACCGTCGAGGATGGCGGCAACGCGCAGGTTTTCGAAGGCGGTCAGGTCGCTCTTGATGCCATTGAGGTGGCCGAAATATAGGGTGTCGCGATGGAATTCCTCCCCCAGGCGGCGGACCTTCTCGCCATTCCACAGGATAGCGCCGGCGTCGGGGGTCAACAGGCCACAGAGGGTGCGCAACAGGGTGGTCTTGCCGCAGCCATTGCGCCCACGCACATGGAGCAGGGTGCCTGCTTCCAAACTGAATGACAGACCGGAAAAAAGCATCCGGTCACCCCGCCGGCAGGCCAGATTGGCAACTTCAAGCATGGGATTCCGCCGGCGTCAGGGGATAGGTCTCGCGGCCGAAGGAACGGATCCCTCTCCGGCGAGGCTGTGAAGGAATGCGCATCGG
>SBFV01000259.1 GCA_006227775.1 Gammaproteobacteria bacterium
CGGTTCTCCATCGCCACCTCTTCCAGGGTCTCCAGGCAATCGACGCTGAAGCCGGGACAGATGACCTGGACGTGGCGGATGCCCTGTGCCGGCAGGCCTTGCAGGTATTCGTCGGTGTAGGGCTGAAGCCAGGCCTTGACGCCAAGCCGGCTCTGGAAGGTCACGGCGTAATCCTCGGGGGCCAGCCCAAGGCTCTCCGCCAGCAGGCGCGCCGTCTTCTGACAGTGGCAATAGTAGGGGTCGCCGGCGTCGAAATAGGCCTGGGGCAGACCGTGGAAGGACATCACCAGCCGCTGGGAGCGGCCATGCTCGGCCTGATAGGCGCGCACCGAGTCCGCCAGGGCCGCGATGTAGCCGGGATCATCGTGGTATTGGTTGATGAAACGCATCTCCGGTAGCCAGCGCCAGCCGCGCATTTCCCGGGTCACGGCGTCGAAGACGCTGGCGGTGGTGGTCGCGGAGTACTGGGGATAGAGGGGCAGCACCAGGATGCGCCGCGCCCCGGCCCGGCGCAGGGCCGCCAGGGCGTTGGGGATGGACGGCTGGCCGTAACGCATGGCCAGTTCCACCTTCAGGTCCGGCCCCAGGGCCGCCGCCAGGCGGACATGCTGGGCGCGGGAGATGCTCAGCAGGGGGGAGCCGTCCGCCCCCCAGATACTGGCGTAGGCCCGGGCGGAGCGCTGGGGACGGGTGGTGAGGATGACGCCGTTGAGGATCAGCCACCAGAGGGGCCGGGGCGTCTCCACCACCCGCGGGTCCCAGAGGAACTGCTTGAGATAGCGCCGCACCGCCGTCCGCTCCGGGGCATCCGGCGTGCCGAGATTGACCAGCAGGACCCCCGTGGCGGGGGGCTGGCCATGGACATAATCGGACTCGGACAGATACTTCATGGGGGCGCTCCTGCAAGTGAACGTGAGGGCGGGCACCTGGCGATTCGGCTACCTGGCATCCGCCTGGCTTCCGCTGGCAATCAATGTTCCGGCCGGCGCCGCGCCCAGACGGCGAACAGGGGATCGGAGAGTTCCAGTTCGCCGGCGCGGGCATCGTCCTCGGGACGGGGCAGGCCCCGGCGACTATAGGTGTTGAAGTCATCCAGGCGCTCGTCGCTCATCAGGCTGGCGAGGACATAGCCCAGCCGCTCGAAGGGGTGGACTTCGGTCCAGATCTGGACGGCCTTGGTCGGGAACCAGCGGTCCGAGAAGGTGATGATACAGATCCCACCCGGCTTCAGTACCCGGGCGATTTCCGTGACGATCCAGCGTGGCTCCATCAGATACTCGAAGGAGGCGGTACAGACCACGGCATCGAAACTGGCCTTGCCGAAGGGCAGGGTCGGGTCCCGGTTGAGGTCGTGGATCACCCGTTCCGCCAGACGTGGGTTGGCGTCGAGTTCTTCCCGGTTCATCCCCAGGCCCGTAACCGGGCAGGCGGGATCGATGCGGTCCAGGTGGGAGACCCAGCTCGACATCAGGTCCAGCACCCGGCCGCCGGCGGGGATCAACCGGCCATAGAGGGCCGCGATCTGGGCCCGGCAATGGCTGTCCAGGTGGTGAACCAGGCGCGTGCGTTCGTAGAAGATCTCGTCGTCACGATTGTCGAGACGAGCCATGGCCTCGGGGTACCAAAAATCCATGGCCGCCCCCGGCAGGGGGAGCTGCATCCCCGGACCCTCGCCCGTCGCCAGCATGGCGATGTCGTTACAGATGCCCCCATGCTCCTCGCCCGCGCCCCAGGTACTCAGAATGCCGATCCCCAGCCGCACCGGTACCGCCGCCAGGGGGTGACGGCTGTCGATTTCCAGGCGTCCCGGGGGCATGCCCGTTACCCGCAGGGGCCGTCGATCATCGGAGAAGATGCCCCGCTGGCCGGCCAGGAAGCCCCGGGGGTAGAAGCGTCCCAGACGGGGCTCCAGGTCCCGACGGATCAGCTTGCGGGTGCGGAAGGCGCCCCGGGGGGCGGTGAAGCACTCGCCCTCCTGGTAGCCGGTGAGGCTCCCGGGGGCGAAGTCCGCTTCGATGCGGTCGCCAACGGCCAGACCCAGGAGTTGACGATCCAGGTTGCCCGGGAAGAAGTCCCGCCAAAGGTTGGACTTACGCACCACCCGACTGTCCCGGCAAGTGACGCCGTTGGCCTGGAAGTGGAGGTCCAGTTCCAGTTCCAGCATGGCCCCTGGCTCCACCCGCTCGCGGGAGCGCTCGGTCACCAGGCTGTGCTCGAAGGTCGGAAGATCCAGGTATTGGATTGGGGTCATGATGGTCACCTGCCTTGTATCGGTCTTGTACAATTCTTGTCTAAGTGTGGTATAACAAAAAAAACGACTGGAGGCAAGTCAGCATGAATGAGGGTGCGGTGGAGGACGGTCTCGACGTGGATCTCGACATGGGGTTGCAGCGGCTCGGGCTCTACCCCATCCGCACCGTCTCCCGCCTGACCGGGGTCCCGTCGGTGACCCTGCGGGCCTGGGAACGCCGCTACCGTCTGATCACGCCAACCCGGACGGAGAAGGGCCACCGCCTCTACACCGAGGCGGACATCGCGCGGGTACGCCAGGTCCTGGCGCTGCTGGAGCGGGGGGTGGGGGTCGGGCAGGTCGGGTCCTTTCTCGAACGGGCCGCCAACGACGCCGATCCGGGGCGGCTCGAGCCCCTGGCCTCCGTCCCGGCCAGTCCAGCCCCGGCCGGACCCCTGACCGCGGCCGCGCCACGGCCGGAGGCGGAGGTACCGGCGAGGGCCCCGATGGCCGGGGTCGATCCCTGGCCGGCCTACATCGCCGCCATGCTCGAGGGGACGCGCCGCTTCGACGCGGCGGCCCTGGATGCCGTCTACAACGACGCCCTGTCCCTCTACCCGATCGAACGGGTTTCCAGCCACCTCACCACCCCGGTCCTGGAGCGGCTGGGTGCCGAGTGGCCCCAGGGGGAGGCGAGCATCGCCCGGGAGCACTTCTTTTCCAATTTCCTGCGCAACAAGCTCGGGGCGCGCTTCCAGCACCTGAACGCCCTCGGCCAGGGACCCCGCCTGGTCGCCGCCTGTCCCGCCGGGGAGCATCACGAGCTGGGCCTGATCCAGTTCGCCCTGGCGGCCGCCGGCCAGGGTTACCGGCTGGTGCTGCTGGGCGCCGACGTCCCCGCCAGCGAGATCGCCGCCGCCGCCCGCATCGCCGATTGCCGGGCGGTGGTGCTCTCGGCCTCCGCCCAGATGCCGGCCGAGGCCCTGGCCCAAGAACTTGCCGCCCTGGTGGCTCTCACGTCCCTGCCCATCCTGGTGGGTGGCATGGCATCCATACACTCACCCCAGGTCATCACCGTCGCGGGCGCCCAGCCCTTGGGCACGGAGTTCACTCAGGCCCTGCGGCTCATTGGCGCATGCCTGGGTTGGCCACATCCCGCCGATTTCGGTCAGATGCCATAGGGCGTTGACGTGGCAGCCACCCCCTTCCTGGCCGCATCCCCGTTCATTGGTCGCCTAACCCGGACAATCCACCCGCTCCAGTAGCCCATCGCCATGTCAGCAGCTCCCGTCATCCTCTGGTACCGCGACGATTTCCGCCTCTCCGACCATGCCCCCTTGCGGGCCGCGGTTGCCAGCGGTGCCCCGATCATCCCCCTCTACGTCCTGGATGACGAAACCCCCGGCCCCTGGCGGCTGGGTGGCGCCAGTCGCTGGTGGCTCCATCACAGCCTGGCCGCCCTGGCCGCGGACCTGAGCGCCCGGGGTGGTCGCCTGGTCATCCGCCGCGGCGACGCCTGCGCGGTCATCCGCCAGCTCGCGCGGGAGTGCCAGGCCCAGGCCCTCTACTTTCACCGCGGCTACACCCCGGCGGAGGCGGACCTGGAGCGGCGCTTGTGGCGGGAACTGGGGGATAGCCTGGAGGTCCGCCGCTTTCGTGGCCGCCTGCTTGTGGAACCGGAGCAGGTCAAGACCGGGGCCGGCGAGCCCTTCAAGGTCTTCACCCCCTTCTGGCGGGCCTGCCTGAGCTTGCCGGAGCCCGAGGCCCCGGCACCCGCCCCCGAACGCCTGGCGCCTCCCCCGCCCGAGGTCACCGGCCTGGACCTGGACGACCTGGCGCTGCTCCCCCGGACCCCGGACTGGGCCGGCGGCCTGCGGGACAACTGGCGACCCGGGGAGGCCGGGGCCTGGGAGCGCCTGACCGCCTTCCTCGACGCGGCGGTGGTGGGCTATGCCGCGGACCGCGACCTCCCCGGCCACCCCGGCACCTCCCGGCTTTCGCCCCACCTGCATTTCGGCGAGATCTCCCCCCGCCAGGTCTGGCACGCGGTGCGCGGTCTCCAGGCCGGTTACGCCGCCGCCACCAAGGGCGGAGACGCCTTTCTGCGCGAGGTGGGCTGGCGGGAGTTCTGCCAGCATCTGCTCCACCACTGGCCGCGCCTGCCGACGGAACCCTTCAACCCCCGCTTCGCCCACTTCCCCTGGCGGGAGGATGAGGCCGCCTTTGGCGCCTGGCGGCGTGGCCAGACCGGCTACCCCCTGGTGGACGCCGGGATGCGCGAGCTGTGGCATACCGGCTGGATGCACAACCGGGTGCGCATGGTGGTCGCCTCTTTTCTGGTCAAGCACCTGCTGGTGCCCTGGCAGCGCGGCCAGGACTGGTTCTGGGACACCCTGGTGGACGCGGACCTGGCCAACAACGCCGGGAGCTGGCAATGGGTCGCCGGCTGCGGCGCCGACGCCGCCCCCTACTTCCGCATCTTCAACCCGGTGCTCCAGGGCCAGAAGTTCGACGCCCGGGGCGATTACGTCCGCCGCTGGGTGCCCGAGCTGCGGCGCCTGCCCGACCGGGACCTCCACGCCCCCTTCGCCGCGGGCCAGGCCAGCCTCGCCGCCGCCGGCGTGCGCCTGGGGGTGGACTATCCCGCGCCCCTGGTCGAGCATGACTTCGCCCGCCAGCGCGCCCTGGCGGCCCTGGCGACCCTCAGGGAAGCTTGAGGCCAGTTATTTCAGCGCCATTTCAAAGGCTCAACCTGCGTCCATTTGCTAGTCCCCATCCGCGCCCTGGGGGTGCCTGAATTTGGGAACCAATGCATGGACGGTTACTTGCCCGTGCTTACCTGCGTGGCAATGGCCGGCGATCCTAGCCCCGGGCATGCCAACCTATTACCATCCCTGTGTGCTTGTTAATGGAGGAGAGAGCCATGAAAGTCAGTCTGATCGGCGGAACCGGATTCGTCGGTTCCCATATCGTCCCGGCCCTGATCGCGGCGGGCCATGTGCCCCGGCTGCTGATGCGGGACCCCGCCAGTGGCCGCGGTCTGCCCCTCGACCAGTGTGAGGTGGTCCCCGGCGAGGTTGCCGATTCAGCGGCCCTGGCCGAATGCGTCCGCGGGGCCGACGCGGTCATCTACCTCATCGGCATCCTGCGGGAGTTCCCCTCCCAGGGCATCACCTTCGAGGGGCTTCAGTTCAGCGGGGTCGAACGGACCCTGGAGGCCAGCCGGGCGGCGGGGGTAGGGCGCTTCCTGCTCATGAGCGCCAATGGCGTCAAGCCGGACGGCACCCCCTACCAGCGGACCAAGTTTCAGGCGGAGGAGGCGGTCAAGGCCTCGGGCCTGCGCTGGACCATCTTCCGTCCCTCGGTGATCTTCGGCCCGCCCCAGGGGCGCATGGAGTTCTGCACCCAGTTGCGCCGGGACATCATCGACAGCCCCCTGCCGGCACCGCTCTTCTATCCCGGCCTGCTGCCCACCGGCGCCGGCGCCTTCCAACTCGCCCCCGTGGCCATCGCCGACGTGGCCCAGGCCTTCGTCCGCGCCCTGACCCGGCCGGAGACCGAGGGCCGCACCTTCGAGCTCTGCGGCCCGGAGCCCAAGAGCTGGAAGGAAATCCTGGCGACCATCGCCGCCGCCGTGGACAAGCGCAAGCTGATGCTGCCCGCCCCGGCCATCGGCGTGAAGACGGCCGCCGCCCTCTTCGACCGCTTCTACTGGTTCCCCATCAGCCGCGACCAGCTCACCATGCTCATGGAGGGCAATGTCTGCGCCGATGCCAGCGCCTACCCCCTGCTCGGCATCAGCCCCCAGCCCTTCACCGTGGAGAGCCTGAGCTACCTCCGCGCGGGATGAGCATGCTGCCCTTCGCCCCCGGCGCCCGGGCCGTCATCCGCGACGAGGAATGGCTCATCCGCCGCACCGACCCCACGGTCGATGGGGGCTGGCTGCTGACCTGCGACGGGGTTTCCGACCTGGTACGCGGTCAGACCGCGCTCTTCCTGACCCTGCTGGAAGAGGCCATCGAAATCCTCGACCCCGCCCAGACGGAACTGGTCCCCGACCTCAGCCCCACCTACAACGCCACGGTGCTCTATCTGGAGAGCCAGCGCCGCCGCGGCGTGGCCAACGACGAGTCCATCCACCTGGGCCACCGGGGCGTGATGAACCTGGTGCCTTATCAGCTCGATCCCGCCTTGCAGGCCCTGCGCCAACCGCGGGCGCGCATCCTCATCGCCGATGCCACCGGCCTGGGCAAGACCCTGGAGGGCGGCATCCTGACCACCGAACTGATCCAGCGCGGGCGCGGCAAACGCATCCTGGTCGTCACCCAGAAGGCCATGCTCACCCAGTTCCAGAAGGAATGGTGGACCCGCTTTTCCATCCCCCTGGTGCGTCTGGACTCGGTGGGTCTGGCCCGGGTGCGCAACCGCATCCCCGCCAACCACAACCCCTTCAACTACTACGACCGCGGCATCATCTCCATCGACACCCTCAAGAACAACCTGGAGTACCGGAACTATCTGGAGAACACCTGGTGGGACCTGATCGTCATCGACGAATGCCACAACGTCGCGGCCCGGGCGGGGGAATCCGGGCTGTCGCGGCGCGCCCGCCTCGCCCGCCTGCTGTCCAACCGCTCGGACACCCTCATCCTGCTGTCGGCCACGCCCCACGACGGCTCGGCGCGCAGCTTCGCCTCCCTGATGAGCCTGCTGGACCCCACCGCCATCGCCGACCCCGACCACTACACCCCCGACGACTTCCGCGGCAAGGGCCTGGTCATCCGCCGCTTCAAGAAGGACATCAAGGACCAGGTCCAGACCGACTTCCAGGAGCGCCAGACCTTCTGCCTGCGCCGGGCCGCCAGCCCCCAGGAAGAGGCCGCCTACCGCGCCCTGCTGGACGTCCCCTTCACCCAGGCCGGCCACCACAAGGGGGGCCGCCAGCAGGAACTGCAGCGCGTGGCGCTGCAAAAGGCCCTGTTCTCCAGCCCCGCCGCCGCCCTCGAATCCACCACCAAGCGCGGCGACCTGCTGCGGAACAAGTCCCCCAGCACCCCGGCGGAACAGGAGGAAATCGCCGCCCTGACCCGGCTGGCCGCGGCCCTGACCGCCCTGACCAGCGACCCGGCGGCCACCGGCTTCAGCAAGTACCAATGTCTGC
>SBFV01000299.1 GCA_006227775.1 Gammaproteobacteria bacterium
GTCGGGGGGCGGCTGGCGGGGGACGCCGTGAATACGTCCCTGTAGGCTTGACGACCGCCTCCTTGCGGTCGACACCCCCGCCAGCCGCCCCCCGACCCTCCCCATACCCACCCGAACCCGTTCGCAAACGGTGATGCAGCGAACAGCCAGCGGGGAAAGCGTCATTTCCACGGCCGATGGTAGGCGCCGAGGGTGTGGCTCTGGCCCTCGGAGACCTTGTTGAGCTCCGCCATCCAGGCGGGGGCGACCTTGAACCGCTCCGGGCCTGCCCGGAGGCTGTCGATGGCCGCCCGCCAGACCTTGGTGACCTGGGCCACGTAGGCGGGGCTGCGCTGGCGGCCCTCGATCTTGATGGCCCGGACGCCGAGACGGGCGATCTCGGGGAGCAGTTCCAGGGTGTTGAGGCTAGTAGGCTCCTCGATGGCGTAATAGGTCTCGCCATTGACCTCGAAGCGGCCCTTGCACAGGGTCGGGTAGCCGGTGCGCTCACCGGGGGCGAAGCGGTCGATGAGGATGCCGTTGAGGCGGGTCTCCATGCCTTGAGGGGTTTCCTCCCAGCGCACCCATTGCCCCGGCGAGCAGGCGCCCTGGCAATTGGGCGACTCGCCGGTGGCGTAGGCGGAGAGGGCGCAGCGGCCCTCGACCATGACGCAGAGGCCGCCGAAGCCAAAGACCTCGATCTCCACCGGGGTGCGGGTGATGACGTTCTCCACCTGGGCCAGGGACAGGACCCGGGGCAGGACGGCGCGGCGCACGCCGAAGTGCTCGTGATAGTAGTTGATGGCCTCGTAGCTGGTGGCCGAGCCCTGCACCGACAGGTGCAGCCGCAGCTGGGGATGGCGTTTGGCGGCGTAGGCCATGAGCCCGGCGTCGGCCATGATCACCGCATCCACGCCGAAGTCGGCGGCCCGGTCCACCGCCGCGGTCCAGTCCACCCAGTTGGCGGCCTGAGGGAAGGTATTGAGGGCCAGCAGCACCTTGCGCCCGCGGGCATGGGCGTAGGCGATACCCTCGCGCAGGCGCGGCGGGTCGAAGTTGAGGCCGGTGAAGTTGCGGGCGTTGGTAGCGTCCTTGAAGCCGAGATAGACGGTATCGGCGCCATGATCGATGGCGGTTTTCAGCGCCGGCAGGCTGCCGGCGGGACAGACGAGTTCGAGGGCGGAGGAGGAGGCCATGCAGCAGTCCCCAAGGGAAAAATTACTGGAATTTTAATCCGCGCGGCTGGCGTTCGGTTATGACGGACATCAAGGCGGACCTATTTCTCCCGCGTCCGGTTGCGTTGACGGGTAAATGGGGCCGCTGGCGCCACCGCGGTGCCACGCCACCACGGTGGCGGTTGCGCCACTCACCATCCTGGTCCATGCTTGGGAACAAGGTACTTGCGAGGGAGCCATGTCCAATATCCAGTTCGTCTTCGCCAGCCTGCTGGCCGGCTCCCTGGCCGGAGCCGGCTGCGCCCATCAGGAGGCAACCCTGGAGGGGCTGGAAGCCAAGGGTCCGCGCGAGGAACGCCGCTTCCGCCCGCCGGAGGACCCGCGCTACGCCATCCCGCCGGGGCAAAAGCGCGCCATCACCATCTTTCTCGACTCCCAGACCTTCGAGTATCGGGAGGATGACCGCGTCTTCGCCAGCGGTCCCATCTCCTCCGGTTCTTCCCAGCACCCGACCCCGGCGGGAAATTTCCGCGTCCTGTCCAAGGACGAGGACAAACGTTCCGGCAAGTACACCAACTACTTCGACCAGAACACCCCCATGCCCTACTCCTTGCAGTTTTATGGCCCCTATTTCATCCATGAGGGCTGGCTACCGGGGCATGCGGACTCCCATGGTTGCGTGCGCCTGAAATACGAGGACGCCAAGCTGCTCTTCAGCCGGGTCAAGGTCGGCGATCCGGTCATCGTCAAGCGCCAGGGCCGCGCGCGGGCGGCGAATCCCTTTGGGGATGGCTACCCTTTCCCCATTTTCTGAGACATCCGCGATCTGCCCACCAGTGGGGTGAGGATCGTTACCAACTCCTCAGCCGTATCGACGAGCGGCTGTTCTTGGTGGTCTACACCCCCCGGCCTGACGCGATCCGCATCATATCCGCCCGCAAGGCCAACAGACGAGAGGTCAGACACTATGAAAACCGTGCGGATGAAGATTGACCCGGCGGCACCCCAGACTCTGCAAGGGTGAATTGGAATTAGTCCATCGCCTACAGGCACTGGTGGGTGCCGGCGGACCCGACGGCTGCGATGCGCGAGCACGCCCGGGGTATTACGCCTGAAATGGATTGCGGATCGTTAGCTCCCCCAGCACGAGGCCATCCTGCAGATCCTCGCTATAGAGCATCTTGGCACCCGCCTGTTGCGCCGTGGCGCAGATGAGGGCGTCGTAGAACGACAGTTGGTAGCCTTCGGCCAGGTAGAGCGCTCGTTCGTGCGTGGCGAGTGACAGGGGCAAAACCTCGCAGTAGGCTTTGACGCCAGCAAGAAGCACATGCACCTCGGGCCAGGTCAGGCTCAGCTTGCGTCGGCCTACCGAGACGGCCTCGTTTAGCACTTGGACACTGACCATGCCGCCTTGCGCCAGCAGGGCTTCGGCCGTGTTGGCTTTGTGCTCGTCAGCCGATAACAGGTACAAAACCAGGTTGGTATCAAAGAATACCGGGCGCATCGCTTAGTCGCCCCGTTCGGCTTCGTTGGCCTCCAGCCGGTCGAAATGGAAGTCGGCGGGCAAGCGGCCTCGCAACCGGCGCAGGCGGGTAAGCAGTTCTTCTGGCGGCAATTTGCGAGCGACCTCCAGCTCCCGCGCCCCCACGACGTGCAAATCAATCTCTTCGCCGGCCTTCAGGTCGAGGGCCTGCACGACCGCGGCCGGCAGACGGACGGCGAGAGAGTTTCCCCACTTAGCAACTTGCATCGCATTACCTCCATTGGATATACAGTCTTACCAAAGTATATCCGATCTGCCCACCGTCGTTTATCAGCAGATCAAAACGGCCGATGCCGAGACCCTGCCGCGTTGGTCCGAGTGCGTACTCACCGCCCGGACGCGGAGGGGGGAGCAGACAGCCAGGTTCGATCCGCTCTTCTCGATCGAGGTATTCGGCAATGGCCGTCTTCATCAGCCAGTGTGGCGAACGATCGCGGGTCTCGCCGAGGCGCTGGAGGCGTGACCGGGTCTCGTCATCGAGTTAGAGGCCAATGGTGGTGCTCATGGCGGATTCCAGGCTGGTTGCGATGATCGCAACCTTTCATGCCCGCCGAACCAAGAACAACCGGTGCTTGACTGGCTTACCCAATCGCCAACTCGTTTCCGGCGAGGGTCATAAGGGTAATGAGGTCCGATGATCTCAAGGGCGGCGGCAGCAAGGTCATCCGCTACGAGTCAAAGAGGTCCCCCACCGGGGGACCCTGGCCCGGGGGCAGACGCGGCGGCTTGATCCCCAGGTGCAGGTAGGCGGACTGGGTGGCCATGCGCCCGCGGGGGGTGCGCATCAGATAGCCCTGCTGGATGAGGAAGGGCTCCAGGACGTCCTCGATGGTGCCGCGTTCCTCGCCGATGGCGGCGGCCAGGCTCTCGACGCCGACGGGGCCGCCGTCGAACTTCTCGATGACGGCCGCCAGCAGGCGGCGGTCCATGTGGTCGAAGCCCTGGGCGTCGACCTTGAGCAGCGACAGGGCGCCATCCGCCACCGCGGCGGTGATGCGGCCCTGGGCCTTGACCTGGGCGTAGTCGCGCACCCGGCGCAGCAGGCGGTTGGCGATGCGCGGGGTGCCGCGGGAGCGGCGGGCGATCTCGGCGGCGCCGGCCGGCTCGGTCTCGATGCCGAGGATGCGGGCGGAACGGGTGACGATCTGGGTCAGGTCCGCCGCCGAGTAAAACTCCAGGCGCTGGACGATGCCGAAGCGGTCGCGCAGGGGCGAGGTCAGGAGCCCGGCGCGGGTGGTGGCGCCCACCAGGGTGAAGGGTGGCAGGTCGAGCTTGATCGAGCGCGCCGCCGGTCCCTCGCCGATCATAATGTCGAGCTGGTAATCCTCCATGGCCGGGTAGAGGACCTCTTCCACCACCGGGCTGAGGCGGTGGATCTCATCGACGAAGAGCACGTCCCCCGGTTCCAGGTTGGTGAGCAGGGCGGCCAGGTCGCCGGCCTTCTCCAGCACCGGACCCGAGGTCTGGCGCAGCCCGACGGCCATTTCGTGAGCGATGATGTGGGCCAGGGTGGTCTTGCCCAGGCCGGGCGGGCCGAAGATGAGGACGTGATCCAGGGTCTCGCGGCGCTGGCGGGCGGCGTGGATGAAGATCTCCATCTGCTCCTTGACCGCCGGCTGGCCAACGTAGTCCACCAGTTGGCGGGGGCGGATGGCACGGTCCAGGGCCTTGTCGTCGGCGGCGGCGTCAGGGCTGATGAGACGTTCGGGGGCGGGGGCGGTCATGGCTGAGGGTGACGAGGGTGGAGGAATACCTGAAGGATGGCGCTTCTCGGCCTGGTTGGAGAGGGTCGGGTGGCGTCTGGCAGGGGTGTCGACCACCAGGATGCGGTCGTCAAGCCGCCAGGGACGGATTCACGGCGTCCCCCGCCGGACGCCACCCAACCGCGGCAAACCGGGCATGGAGTGACGACGGATATCGGCTGACGGGGCCAGTGTGACATGGCCCGCCCGGGATTGCACTCAAGGCCCCGACTCCAGGAAGACGCGGACACGGCCCGAACGGCCCTGGGCATCGACCACGGCCAGGGTCACGAACCCCGCCCCCGGTGGACGCCAGGGGGTGGCGCGGGAAAAGGGTTCGTGGGCGATGGGGGCGCCGTTGGCGAACCAGGTGAAGGGGGGCTGGCCGTCGCGTACCTTCAGGACCAGTTCCGCCTCCTCGCCAGCACCCCAGGCCAGGCGGGCACCGGCCGGCGGGAAGGCGATGCGGGGAGCGGCCGTCGCGGCTGGCTCGTCAACCCGGCGCAAAGGCGGGGGCAAGCTGGCGGTACTGGCGCGCAGCACCCCGGGTGGCGGGGGGGGCAGAGGGTGGCGGGGACCCAAGCGGGCGAAGACGTCGACCAGCAGGGGGGCGGCGGCGGTGATCCCCGTGAGCCCCGGCACCGGGGCACCATCGGGACGGCCGACCCAGACGCCGACGACGTGCCGGCCATCGAAGCCCAGGGCCCAGGCATCGCGGTAGCCATAAGAGGTGCCGGTCTTGAAGGCCAGTCCGGCGGCGCTGGCGGCTTCGGGGGGCGGGACCCCGGCCAGGATATCGGCGACTTGCCAGGCGGCGCGATCCTCCAGGACGGGCAGCCGGAGGCTGTCGTCCCCCAGAGAGGCCCGAGGGGCAGCGGCCAAGCGGTCGGCGGCCAGAAGAGCCGGAGTCAGACCGGAGGCGGGCCCGATGCCAGCCCTAGCCACTGCCACCTCCCCGCCCCCGCTGGCCGCCACGGGCAGTTCCTCGACCAACGGCATGGGCCGGCCGCCGCGGGCGATGGCCCCATAGACGGCCACCAGGTCCGTCAGACGCAGGCCGACTCCGCCGAGGCCAATGGCGAGACCGGGGGGCGACAGGTCCGGGAGCTCGGGCCTCGCCCCCGCCCGTTTCAGCCGGGCGACCAGACGCGCTGGCCCCACCGCTTCCAACAGCTTGACCGCGGGGATGTTGAGCGAGAGTTGCAGGGCGCGGCGCAGGGTCACGGTACCCTGATAGTCCCGATCAAAATTGGCCGGGACATAACGACCGAAGCCCGCGGGCCGGTCCTCGATCAGGCTCTCCGGGTGAGCCAAGCCCGCTTCAAAGGCCAGACCATAGATCAGGGGCTTGAGGGTGGAGCCCGGCGAACGCACCGCCCGGGTCATGTCGATGAAGCCTTCACGGGTCTGGTCCAACCAGCCGGCGGAGCCAATCGTGGCCAGGATGTCGCCATTGCGATGATCGGCCACCACTATGGCCAGGGATAGCTTTTCGCCCAGGATATTGGCGCTTTCGGCGGCCAGGGCCTCCAGCCTGCCCTGCAGCCCGGCATCGAGGGTCAGTTGCTGGACCGGCCGTTCCGGGTGCGCCAACCGGGCTCGCTGGGTGGCATGGGGCGCCAGCGCTGGAAATGGGCGCCGCTGGCGGGGGATGGGCTCCCGGCGCGCCGCCGCGACCGTTTCCGGGTCCAGAACCCCCGCCGCCTGGGCACGCGCCAAGACCCGGTCGCGGGCACGCTGGGCCGCGGCCGGGTCCCGATCCGGGCGCCTGGCTTCAGGCGACTGGGGTAACGCCACCAGCAGTGCCGCCTGGGCCGGGGTCAATCGCCGGGGTTCATGCCCAAACCAGGCCAGGCTGGCGGCACGGATGCCCTCGATATTGCCGCCATAGGGGGCCAGGTGGAGGTAGAGCTCGAGGATGGCCTCTTTGTCCAGGCGTCCCTCCAAGGCGTGAGCCTGGAGAATCTGCCGGAGTTTGCCTCCGATGTCGCGGCTCGACTGGCCATGGAGCAAACGGACGACCTGCATGGTGAGGGTCGAGGCACCTGAGACCACCCGCCCGTTGGCGATAAACTGGCCAGTCGCTCGCGCCAGGGCCAGATAGTCGACTCCACCATGGCCATAGAACCGCCGATCCTCAAAGGCCAGCAACATCCGGACGAAAAGCGGATCGACGTCCGCCAGCGTCACCGGTAGGCGCCAGCGGCCATCTGCCACGGTGAAGGCACGCAGCAGGCGGCCGTGGCGATCCAACACCAACGGGGAGGTCGAAGGCATGACGACCAGGCCACGCCCGCCAGCGGCAAGCCCCAGTTCATCCGGGTGGCTGCTTACAATCGCCAGGTCACCGGGGTGGGTGCTGACCAGGATAACCAGAATCGTCAACCCGCCAGCGACCAACCAACAATAAGCTCTACAGGATTTAATTATATTATTCAGCACAGATCTTCCAGAGATCCGATTTGTTACCTTCCGATTAAGGATGATGTGACTCCCAGCCACCATCCGTCGCCAACCCGTTGGGCTGGCATGTCATAGCGCCATCGTTGGTTTCGAGTGGCTCTATCATTCTAAAAATTCAAGAGAAAACAATCCAGCCGCATGACAATCTGTCATAGCTGGGTAAATTGCCGGCCTGATAATAATATAAACTCATTAAACCAATAACGACCTCAGGAGGTCTGCACATGGGTATGTCTATCACCAAAGCTGTCAAGGTTGCTATGTTCATGGGTACCATCGCCGTTTCCGGTTCCGCTCTGGCCATGAATGGCATGAGCGGTATGGGTGGCATGAGCGGCATGGGCGGCATGGGTGGCATGTCTGGCATGGGCGGCATGAGCGGTATGTCCGGCATGGGTGGCATGTCCGGCATGGGCGGCATGGGTGGCATGTCCGGTATGTCTGGCATGGGCGGCATG
>SBFV01000185.1 GCA_006227775.1 Gammaproteobacteria bacterium
GACGGTCCGGGAATTCGCGCATCTCTCGGCGGCGGAAGCCACGGCAGACTTCATACGCTTGTACGACTCGTACATGCCGGAACTCTCGGAACATTCCAGTTCATGGCTTCCGGGCCAGCCGCTCGAGTACGACGACGAGTTCTTCGCGCGTGTCAAGCGACTTGGCGAGATGCCCTATGGCAGCTTGGGCTGGGCATTTGCGAATTTCTACACCCGCAGCAAACTGAAAGTGCCTGGACGGGATACACCCAACCCTGGCTATTATGTCTGCCACGACATGAATCATGTGATTACGGGCTATGAGGCAACAGGCCCGGGCGAGATCGCGCTTGGCGCCTTCAAGCTTGCCCTGAACAACAGCGACGCCAACTGGATGGCATCGATGACAAACTTCTTGATTCACGAGGTCGGACTCTTCGTCCACGGCAGCGATCTTCAGTTCGTGCCCCATGGCGGTGACGGTGACCCCTACTACGTGGATGGCATACGCGGGGCCCTCGACATGCCTGGCGCTCCCGAACTGCTCGCCGAGGCGCTCGAACGTGGGTCTGCCTGCCTGGGGGATTTCAGCCAGTTGGATCATCTGGCGATAGCACACATTCCCTTGGCCGAGATCAGGCGTGAATACAACGTCCGCCCCTTAAGCAGGCCGATGTACGACGACAAGGAGTTCTGGCCAACCTCCTATTGAACGAAGGCCCGGTCTGCATTACCTGGTGGCGATCGCCCGGGCATTGAATTGACGAGGTGACATTTTTCCGGGGGCGGCCCCTCGCCGCGACCGTGCGATCCGGCGGCGGCTGTTCGGGCCAAACCTAGGCACGGGTCCTGGGCCGGGAGTGGTTGGGTCCATTACCCCGAGTCAGCAGTGGGCCGCCAATCAGCGCGATGCCCTGAAGGTGGCGGCGCTGGCCCAGAATCACGCTTCACTGAAACGATCCCCAGTCGGCGCCTTTGACCGGGAGCACGACCGCGGGGATCCCTTAACCCCTCCTGAAACCCTATCCGTTTTCGTCGACAGTCCGCGCCGCGGTCGTTAAGATCGCCATAGCCGTACCGCCAGCCTTGGGCGGGTGCCAGCATGACCTGTCACGAATGAGCGTGTAAGACGCCAGCAGGGTGTTTCTTCATCTGGGGTGCGCTGAGACCCCCCTGATGAAAGTGACCCCTCAGGTACGGCGCCGGAACAAGAACAGCGCCCCCACCCATTTACCACCAGGAGACCCCATGAAGATCGAGACCTTGGCCATCCACGCCGGCTTCCAGCCCGACCCGACCACCCATGCCGTGGCCACCCCCATCTATCAGACTACCTCCTACGCCTTCGACGACACCCAACACGGGGCGGACCTCTTCGACCTCAAGGTGGCGGGCAACATCTATACCCGTATCATGAACCCCACCAGCGACGTGTTGGAGAAGCGCCTGGCGGCCATGGAGGGTGGCATCGGCGGTCTGGCCCTGGCCTCGGGCATGGCGGCGGTGACCTATTCGCTCTTCACCATCTGCGAGAGCGGCGACAACGTCGTCACCACCTCCACCCTCTACGGCGGCACCTACAACCTCTTCGCCCACACCCTGCCGCAACTGGGCATCGAGATCCGCTTCGCCGCCCCCAACGATATCGACGGCATGGCGGCCCTCATCGACCAGCGCACCAAGGCGGTCTTCTGCGAGTCCATCGGCAACCCGGCGGGCAACGTCGCCGATCTCAGCGCCCTGGCCGACATGGCCCATGCCCACGGCATCCCCCTGATCGTCGACAACACCGTGCCCACCCCCTATCTGTGCCGGCCCTTCGAGCATGGGGCCGATATCGTCGTCCATGCCCTGACCAAGTATCTGGGGGGCCATGGCACCACCATCGGCGGCGCCCTGGTGGATT
Source organism: Gammaproteobacteria bacterium (assembly GCA_006227775.1). GTDB lineage: Bacteria > Pseudomonadota > Gammaproteobacteria > Chromatiales > Chromatiaceae > M0108. The sequence goes on from SBFV01000185.1 coordinate 1,886, forward strand.
CCGGCAAGTTTCCCTGGGCCGAGCACAAGGCCCGCTTCCGTCGTCTCAACGAGCCCGACGTCTCCTACCACGGCGTGGTCTATACCGAGGCACTGGGCCCGGCGGCTTACATCGGCCGGGCGCGGGTGGTGCCCCTGCGCAACATGGGTGCCGCCATCTCTCCCTTTAACAGCTTCCTCATCCTCCAGGGCATCGAGACCCTGCATGTGCGCATGGACCGCCATTGCGACAATGCCCTGGCGGTGGCCAGGTTCCTCCAGGAGCAGCCACAGGTCGCCTGGGTGCGCTATGCCGGGCTACCGGACCATCCCGACAAGCCCCTGGTCGACAAGTACATGGGGGGGCGCGCCTCCAGCATTCTCTCCTTTGGCATCAAGGGCGGGCGCGAGGCCGGGGCCAAGTTCATCGACGCCCTGCAACTGGCGGTGCGCCTGGTCAACATTGGCGACGCCAAGACCCTGGCCTGTCATCCGGCTACCACCACCCATCGCCAGTTGGCCCCGGCGGAACTGTCCCGGGCCGGAGTTTCGGCGGACATGGTGCGCCTGTCCATCGGTCTTGAACACGTCGACGACATCATCGCTGATCTGGCTCAGGCCCTGACGGCGGCGGCCTGACGCGACCGCGTGGAGCACCCGGCATGACCCTGCGTATCCTCATCGCCCAACTCAACCTGGTGGTAGGTAATGTCACCGCCAATCGTGACCGGGTCATCGCTACGCTGCGGGAGGCCCGTGATGATCTGGGGGCCGATCTGGTCGTCTTTCCTGAACTGACCCTTACCGGCTACCCCCCCGAGGACCTGCTGCTGCGCCCGGAACTGATCGAGCGGGTCACCGCGGCCCTGGAGGATATCCGTGCCGCCAGTCATGGGATTGCCCTGGTGCTGGGCTACCCCAAACGGGACCTGGGCAGTCTCTTCAATGTCGCCGGCTTCATCCACGACGGCCGTCTGGTGGCCGAATACGCCAAGCAGCGGCTGCCCAATTACAGCGTCTTCGACGAAAAGCGCTATTTCCAGGCCGGCCAGGCCCCCTGCGTCCTCCATTTCCAGGGCTTGCCCCTGGCCCTGCTCATTTGCGAGGACATTTGGGAAGAAGGCCCGGCGCTCCAAGCCGTCGCCGCCGGGGCACGGCTGCTGATCAACATCAACGCCTCCCCCTTCCACACCGGCAAGGCCCCGGAACGGGAGGAACTTCTGATGCGTCGCGCTCGGGAACACCGGGTGCCCATCCTTTACGCCAATCTCATCGGCGGACAGGATGAACTGGTGTTCGACGGGGGTTCCTTCGTCGTTAACGCCGCTGGCACTCTCACCCAGCGCGCCCCTTTCTTCGCTGAGGCCCTGATGCTGGTCGAATTGGCCTCGGGACCGAAGACAGACCAGGGCTGCGATCCATCACCGGGACACGGCCACGACCTGGAGGATGGCCAGGCATTGAGCCCCATGCGGGGAGGCATGGCGGACGGGGGGGCGATCCCTACCCCCGGTCCCGCCCTAGGCCAGGTAACCCGACCAGAGCGGGAAGGGGAGGAGACCCCCTGGCCAAGACCGGCCGCCATCGCCCCCCACCCCTTGGAGGAGGCGGCGATCTATCGTGCCCTCGTCCTGGGCGTGCGGGACTATGTGCGCAAGAATGGATTCCATGGCGCCGTCCTGGGCCTCTCCGGTGGAATCGACTCGGCCCTGACCCTGGCCATCGCCGTGGACGCCCTCGCGGCGGACCAGGTGGAGGCAGTGCTCATGCCCTCACGCTACACCGCCCCCATGAGCGTGGAGGACGCGCGGGCCCAGGCCAGCGCCCTCGGCGTCGCCCATCGCCTCATTCCCATCGAACCGGCCTTCCAAGCCTTCCTGGGGCTGTTGGCGGAGGAGTTCGCCGGCCGCGCGGTGGACGTCACCGAAGAGAATATCCAGGCCCGCTGCCGGGGTATCATCCTCATGGCCATCAGTAACAAAAAGGGGAAGATGCTGCTGACCACCGGCAACAAGAGCGAGGTGGCGGTAGGTTATGCCACCCTCTATGGGGACATGGCCGGCGGTTTCGCCCCCATCAAGGACGTCCCCAAGACCCTGGTCTATCGTCTGGCGGCCTACCGCAATGGCCTGGGCCCCGCGCCCATCATCCCCCAACGCGTCATCGACCGTGCCCCCTCGGCGGAATTGCGGGCCAACCAGACCGATCAGGACAGCCTCCCCGATTACGCCGTCCTGGACCCCATCCTCAAGCGCTATATCGAGCAGGACGAGAGCGTGGCCAACATCGTCGCCGCCGGCTTCCCGGAAGACCTGGTGCGACGGGTCACCCGCCTGGTGGATCGTAACGAATACAAGCGCCGCCAGGCCCCTCCCGGCGTTCGCATCACCACCCGCGCCTTCGGCCGCGATCGACGCTATCCCATCACCAGCGGTTTTTGATGCAACCTGATGGCATTCCCAACTTTTACCGCAAAGGGATTCATCAACCTCGGCTGCCGGAACACCTCTGGACTGGTACCAAGCCCTAACCCAAGATGATCGATCTGCATTGCCACCTGATCCCCAATATCGACGACGGCGCGGCCTCCCCGGAAGCGGCCCTGATCATGGCCCGCCTCGCCGTCGCGGAAGGTATTACCACTACGGCCTGCACCCCCCATATCTACCCCACCCTGTTCGAGAACGATAGCGCCGGCATCCTGGCCGGGGTGGATGGGTTGCGGGGCCTGCTCGCGGAGGCTGGCATTCCCTTGCAACTGACCTACGGCGCCGACATCCAGCTCGTGCCCGAACTGGTCCAGGGCTTGCGCACCGGGCGCATGCCCACCCTCAATGGCTCCCGTTTTTTCCTTTTCGAACCCCCCCACCACAGCGTACCTCCGGCCTTCGATCGCCTGATCTTCGATTGCCTGGCCGCGGGCTATGTCCCCGTCATCACCCACCCCGAACGACTGGGTTGGCTCAGCGATCACCACTACGACTGGTTCGTCAACGCCGCCTTGGATGGGGCCTGGATCCAGATCACCGCCGACGCCCTCACCGGCCGTTTCGGCCGCCAGGCACGCTACTGGGCGGAGCGGTTTCTGGACGATGGGCTGGTCCACATCCTGGCCACGGACGCGCATGACCCGGTCCATCGCCCGCCTCGCCTTGGGGAGGGTCGTTGGGCCGCCGAGCGTTGGGTCGGCTCAGCGGAAGCGGGGCGACTGGTCCTGGAGCGTCCCCAGGCCATCCTGAATAACCTGGACCCGGCTCGGGTACCACCCCCTCCCGCCCTGGCCGAAGATGCCGGCGACCGCGACGGTATGGAGGGCCCTTCGGGGCGAGGTCTTCGGACGGAAGGCGACTCAAGCCCCAGCCTGTGGCAACGGCTGGGGCGGCTGTTCAGTTGACCGGGCCCGTGTGACCCGAACGATCCGGCCCACCAGGAAAATTGACGGGCTGTGACTCCCGTCAATTGGACGTGGCCAGCACCTCGACGCCCTCCGCCTCCAGCATGGCCACCAGCCGAATCAGCGGCAGACCGACCAGGGCGCTGGGGTCGTCCCCTTCCAGACGGCTGAACAGGGCGATGCCCAGCCCTTCGGATTTGAAACTGCCGGCACAGTTGAGGGGCTGCTCACGATCCACGTAGCCCGCGATCCGCGCGGCGGTCAGATCCCGAAAGTGGACCCGGAAGGGCTCGCGGCTGACCTGAGCGCGGCCGCTGGCGCCGTTGAGGAGGCAGAGACCGGTTTCGAACTCCACCGCCTTGCCGGATGCTCGGCTGAGTTGGGCGATGGCACCCTCGCGGTTACCGGGCTTGCCGAGGATCTCGCCATCGACGCAGGCCACCTGATCCGAGCCGATAATGAGGGCGGTCGGATAAGCCGCGGCCACCGCCCGGGCCTTGGCCTCCGCCAGGCGCGTGACCAGGGCCTGCGGCGTCTCGCCAGGACGGCGGCCTTCATCCACGTCGGGAGCGGCGGTGAGGAAGGGCAGGCCCAGCCGCTGCAGCAATTCCCGGCGATAGGGAGAGGTGGAGGCCAGGACCAGGGTGGGGTGGGGCAAGTCAACCTCGGGAAGGGCAAGGGGTGGGAAAAATACGATGGGGCGCGGGGGGAGACTGGGTTTTGCGGTCCCTGGACCGCAAAACCCAGTGACGGGACCCCTTGCATGGGAGGACGCGGCGGTGGCGGTATCCGCCGCTGAGACGCTACTGCGGGGGTGCGCTTAGCGGGTGCGCTCGCAGATTCCCTCGGGGAAGAAAAAGGCAATTTCGACGGCGGCGGTATCGGGGCCATCGGAACCATGGACCGCATTCTCGGTAACCTCGGTGGCGAAGTCGGCGCGGATGGTGCCCGGCGCGGCCTTGGCCGGATCGGTGGCGCCCATCAGCTCGCGGTTGCGGGCGATGGCATTCTCGCCTTCCAGGACCTGGACCATGATGGGACCGGAGGTCATGAAATCGATCAGTTCCCCAAAGAAGGGACGTTCCTGGTGGACGGCGTAGAAGGCGGCCGCCTGTTCGCGGCTGAGGTGCAACATGCGCGCCGCGACGATGCGCAGGCCCCCTTGCTCGAAACGCTGATAGATGCTCCCGATGAGGTTCTTGGCGACGGCGTCGGGCTTGATGATGGAAAAGGTACGTTCGATGGCCATGGGGGGAAGACTACCTGGAGTGAAAAACCAATGACAGGGATGGACGGCGGGGCCACCGGGGGTGCGCCCGGAGGCCGGTCACGAGGCCATCGGGCCCCAGCCGGCCGGGGGGATGGAGTTTAGACCCTTGCCTCGCGGGTGGCAATTAGGGCCGAGCCGCCATGATGTCAACCATCGGCTAGTCACTATAGTTGTGGTAAAGGTAAGCAAGTAGAATTAAGAACTTCGATGATGTCTTGCACGCCAACCCGTATCAGGCCCCCGCGTGAGCCTTGGCTGACGTGGCCCTGTCCCCCCCGGAATCCGCTATCATCCTTCCGATTCCGCCCTTACCCCAGACACCGCGATCCGCCCAAGCTCCATGCTGACGCTGCATCTCTCCAGTCTCGTCAAGTTTCTGATTGGCATACTCTTCCTGCAAGGCTCCACCGGTTTGCTCCTGTACACGGCCCTCCGTACGGATCTGAGCCAGACCTGGCCCCTCTTCGGCGCCCTGGGCATCGCCCTGGCGGCCATGGCCGCCCTCTGGTTCAACGCCATCGCCGACAATGCCCGCAAGGTAGCCCTGGCCAACGCCCAGGCCAGCTTTTCCCGGGAGCGGGAGAAGATCCGGGTACGGGCGGAGCAGGAAAAGGCCCGGGAGGTCAAGAACACCCAGCGTCAGGCCGAGCGTCAGCAGCAGCGGGCCCGGGTCGGCGGTCAGCTCAAGACCGGTCTCCTCATCGCGGGGGGGGCGGGGGCGGCCTTGCTTTTGCTCATGACCCAGATGATTTCGCTGGGCATGCTGGCCTTGACCACCGCCGGCGGAGCGGCCATCGGCTACGGGGTGCGCGCCCGCCAGGACCGTC
>SBFV01000129.1 GCA_006227775.1 Gammaproteobacteria bacterium
CGGTTCTCGCGCTGGAACTCGGGCAGCAGGTGGCGGCGGTTGGAGGTGGCGTAGATCAGCAGGTTGTCCGGCGCGGCGCTGATGGAGCCCTCCAAAGCCGCCTTGAGGGCCTTGTACCCGGACTCGTTGGCCTCGAAGGACAGATCGTCGCAGAAGATGACAAAGCGCTCCGGCCGGCCGTGGATCAGGTCCAGCACCGCCGGCAGGTCGACCAGTTCGTCCTTGTCCATCTCGATCAGGCGCAGGCCCTCATGACGCAACTCGTTGAAGATGGCCTTGATCAGGGACGACTTGCCGGTGCCCCGGGAGCCCCACAGCAGGATGTTGTTGGCCCCGCGCCCGGCCAGGAACTGGCGGCTGTTGCGCAGGATCTCCGCCTTCTGCCGGTCCAGGCACAGCAGGTCCTTGAGGAGCAGGCGCTGCGGGTGGGCCAGGGCCTGCAACCGGCCCTGGCCCCGCCCATCCCGGCGCCAGCGGAAGGCCTGCGCCTCCCAGTCGGGTGCCGCCGGGGCGGGGGGCAGCAGGGCCTCCAGGCGGTCCAGCAGCCGCGCCGCGCGCGCCATCAGATCAGTTGCGTCGGTCATCCGGGTTCAGTTCTGCTGTTCAAGGGTACCCAAGGCAACGCCGCTTTCCGGTCGGATGAATGAGGGAGGGTCGGGTGGCGACTGGCGGGGGCGTGCATGGCAGGGATGCCATGCCCGAGCCTCCAGGGAAGGATTCACGGCGTCCCCCGCCAGACGCCACTCGACCCGTAACCCCATGACTAGAAATGTATCCGGCAAAATCATGAAAGCCCTCAACCGCCTCCTGCCCCTCCTCGTGCCCCTCCTCCTGGCCCTGAGCGGGCTCCTGCCAACCGGCTGCCAGCAACCCGTCGAAACGGTCCTGAGCGGGGACACCCAGGGCACTACCTGGCATCTGAAGATGGTCCTGGACGGGGTCCCGGTCGAGCCGGCACGACTCCAGGCGGAGGTCGAGGCCCTGTTTCGCCGGATCGACGCAAGTTTTTCCACCTGGCGGGAGGACTCGGAGCTGAGCCGATTCAACCAGGCGGAGACTACCGAGCCCCAGCCGGTCTCCGCGGACCTGATCCATCTCACCAACCTGGCACGGCAAATCCATGACCGGACCGGCGGTTGTTATGACCCGACCGTGCAGCCCCTGTCCGAGCTCTGGGGTTTCGCCCGGGACGAGCAGCGGGTGCCGGCGCCGGCGGAGATCCAGGCGACCCTGGCCCATGTCGGCATGGACAAGCTGGAGATCGACCCCGCCGGCAACCGGCTCCGCAAGCGGGACCCCCTGCTCAAACTCAGCCTGGACTCCATCGCCCAGGGTTACACCATCGCCGGCATGGCCCGGATCCTGGAAGGCCACGGCATCCATAACTACCTGGCCGAGATCGGCGGCGAGATGAAAGTCAAGGGCCGCAAGGCCAACGGCGCCCCCTGGCGGGTGGCGGTGGAGAAGCCCACCCCCATGAGCCGGGAGGTCCAGCGCATCCTGGAACTGCGCCAGACGCAAGGGATCGCCGTCATGACCTCCGGGACCTACCGCAACTACTTCGAGGCCGATGGCCAGACCTATTCCCACATCCTCGACCCCCGCACCGGCATGCCCGTCACCCATCGGCTCCTCTCCACCACCATCTTGCACCCGGACCCGACCCTGGCGGATGCCTGGTCCACCGCCCTCCTCTGCCTGGGCGAAAGCGAGGGACCGCGGGTGGCCGAGGCGGAGGGCCTGGAGGTCCTTTTCATCTACCGCGAGGGCGACCAACTCAAAGAGGCGATGACCGGCGGCTTCGCCACCCAGACCAGCCCGTGAAGGCACGGCTTAGCCAACGCCGCGCGCCGGAATGGAAGTCCGCCAGGTGGTCGGTTGCAATTGTCGGGACCCCCACCACCTAGGTTGAAAGTCGCTGCTTGCCACGTCCCCCTGCCAACCCAGGAGTCAGCCGGATGAAACACACCCTCTTCGCCCTTGGCCTGGCCGCCATGAGTAGCGGCATTGCCGCCGAAACCCCCACCCCCCCAACGCCCGTTGCCTCCGGGGCGACGGCGCGGGCCCCGGCCGGCGCCTGCCCGCCGCTCCTCGACCTCAGCCTGCGTCGGCTCGCCAGCGACGAGGTGGTCAACCTGTGCGAGGCCTACCGGGGCAAGGTGATCCTGCTGGTCAACACCGCCAGCAAGTGCGGCTTCACCGGTCAGTACGAAGGTCTGGAGGCCCTCTATCGCAAGTACCGCGACCAGGGTCTGGTGGTCCTGGGTTTCCCCTCCAACGACTTCATGAACCAGGAGCCGGGCAACGAGGAAGAGATTCAGCAGTTCTGCCGGCTGACCTACGCGGTGGAGTTCCCCATGTTCGAGAAGGTCAGCGTCAAGAAGGGCAGCGCCACGCCCCTGTTCGAGCGCCTCGCCGCCGCCGGCGCCCCCTATCCCAAATGGAACTTTTACAAGTACCTGATCGACCGCAACGGCAACTATGTCGACTACTTCGCCAGCATCACCGCGCCGGAGAGTGACAAGGTAGTCAAGGCGATCGAACAGTTGCTTTGACCGCGTTCCTGTTGTCATGATCCGGACCCGTCCCTGGATAGGAGCGGAATCAGCGTCGCCCCACGTCTCCGGGTGGCTGAGCGAGACGGTAAAAGCGGATACGATCGGCGCTAGGCAGGCGGCCTCCCGCCGATGGATCGCCGATGAAGCGCAGCGCCCGACTCTCTTCCCAGGGGGCCAGCGGACCACGGGCCTGGACCGATTGGGGGTAGTAGAAATTGACCACGAGGGACAAACCCTGCTGACGTTCCCAGGGCGTCTGGATGAAGGGATTATCCGCCCCCGCCAGCGCCTGGCGCGCCGCCTCCAGGGCCAACCGCCAGCGGCCGGCATCCCGTGGGCAGAGGAATTCGCGGGAAAAGGCTGACTTGAGGGAGACGGCGGGGTTGAACTGCTGAGGCTTGAAGATGACCCCCGCCACCCCGCCGCCATAGTCCCGCCGCGCCCTCGCCGATATCGCGCTGAGGCGCACCCGGTTCATCACCCCCCAGGCGATGCCGGTATACACCCGCGGATCGTCTCCAAAACCGGTGGAGCTGGCCTCGGCATAGGTCAGCCGGGCCAGCAGTTCCACCTCGGCGGGCTGGCTCTTCATGAGGGCCTCCCGGGTCGTCTCGCCCTCGCCACGTGTCACACAGGCCGGGGTCACCGGCAAAGGCTCATCACCTACCCCCATGGACGGCTCGGTGCCCGCGAGGATGGCGAGCAGGGAGATCAGCAGCGCACCTATGCTTCTGTTCATGTCGATAGCCCCTGGTTGGCTTGACGGCGCCAACTGCTCGCGGATGCGTCAAGATTTTCGTTGCGGTTGTCGTAATCGATCCGAGAATATGGAGGCTCTCCCCCGCCGCGTGGCCGGCCACCATCCAGTGCTGAGCAACTTGGCTCGACGCGGATGGTTGACCTGATCCCGGCTGGATCCGTAGCGTACCTCACCCGCACTCGATGGCCGACAGCGGCACCTCGTAGACTTCGCCGTTGAGCTTGGCCGTCATCGAGGCCGTTGCCGTTGAGGCGGGCAAGGGGGCATTGGCAGTGGACAGGGCCGCGCCACCAGAGACCAAAGACTGGAACGTGGTGCTTCTGCGGGCGGGTGGGAGGCGCAGTTCTTGCGTGTAGCAGCGGGCGCAATCGACCCATTGCTGCCGCTCAGTCCGCAGACCTGAGCGACAGGTTGGGACGCATACCTGCCGCAGGCTGAACCGGCGGCGATCCGGCAGAAGTTCCGGAAAGCGGACATCGTGAACTCGTCTGGCGAGGCGGACCCCTACGCTACCCTCTGATGTAGCGTCCGTGTCGCAACGCTCCAATCACGCCCCATAGGGGCCTGAAGCGGATCGCTTCGGAGCAGGTCAAGTGCAAGGATTCGCCCTGACGCCGTTATTGCGCTTCGCGGCGCCTGTGCAGGCGTTTTCGCCTTATTATCGCGGCAAAATCCGCGGCTTTGCCAGGGTACTGTCAGAGTTCGATATTTCCGGCATTCGGTGGCGATGGTAGTCTGCTTTGGGGAAGATCAGACGGTGCTGACTTCGAGCGGCGACCAGGCTTTTCCATCAGCGATGTTAAAGTTCGGGCTTACCGCGTTCTCGCAGCCAGTCTTGGACGATTGCAATTAGGCTTCTTTGAGGGGCCATCGATCAACAGCTCCCGGCTCTGCCGGGGGATTGTTACTCGTACCCTATCGCCACGCACTTTTCTCGGAGCAAGCGTTGTCCGAGGGGCTGGAGCACGCGGACATGGCTGGCCCTGTGGCGATGCGTTTTAGCGATGGAGGCTGCGTTCGCCATCTGGATTTCACCCAGTTATCGGCAGTAGGCATTCGATACGATGCCTGCACCGTCCGATTCCCAATCGCCGGCCGGCGGATCGAGACGGATGTCTTGAGATGAGCGCAGCTGAAGGTATAGGCCGGTCCGGTCGAGAATCTGTGTGGGCGCACGGAACGTGAACAGCCTGCCCGTCACGAAGACCTTCGTGACTCTGCGCGCCCGCGCGTCGGCCACGAAGCGCTCGAGGAGGTCCTTTCGCCCCGGATCGTTGGGGACGAATACCGCGAACGAGCGCCCCACCGGGTGATCCGCTCGCGACTTCAGGTCGAATCGCCAGTGATCGGGGTCCGCTCCTTGCCCGCTCCACCACTCGCCGAGGACCCGTTTCACTTCCGCGTCCCCGTAGAGGTTGCCCTGATCGACGAAGCCCCACAGCCAGACCTTCCGCCCGTGCATCTCGGCCACCCTCCGTTCGTCGCTGACGAAGCCACCGCGGGCGATGGCCGAGACCGGCAGGTACTCGCCGACCCGTTCTCCACACCCCGCAAGCGCGATCATGGCGGCAAGCACCGAACGGGCAGACCGGTAAAGGCTCATGGTCTCGGTCGGGAAGTCGACGACCACGCCTTGTCGCCGCGGCCGGACTTGCGATAGGCGGGCACGTCGCGCGCAGGGTGTCGCGAATGTTGCCCTGGGTGTGTCCTCAGCCGCTCATGTGCGGGCTGCCGCCGCCTTTCACGAAGGTCAGCTGGGACTTGCCCTCGGCGTGGAAGCCCACCAGGGTGTCCCCGGCGGTGTTGTACGAGCACTGGAAGTCCTCGCTGCGGGTTTCGAGATCGATGGTGCCGTTGACGACAGGGGTGCCATCCGTGCGCTGGCCTTCGTACTTGACCTCCGAGCGTGCCTCGTAATCCTGGAAGAAGACCTGCGAGCTGTTCTTGCAGTCCTCCATCATGTAGTCGGGCGATGCCGCCATGGCGCTGCTGGCGAAGACGATGCCGAGGACGACGGAAAACAGGATGCGTGGATTCATTCATGTCTCCTTCTGAATCGGCGTCCGACAACGCGGCTCATTGGCGCAACGGTGGCGGAACAAAGAACGGAAAACGGATTAGCGATGGCTCAATCCATGATCATATCCAGCTGGTACTTGGCCTGCGCCGGCCAACAGGATCAGCAGCCAAGTAAGAGCAAGCCCAAGCGCGAGGGCCGTCGCTCGGCGCCTCGAGACTGATCGTGCGCGCGGCCGCATGCTGGCCTCTAGCCGGGTTGGCGTACGAACGTCATCCAAGGGTCAGTCCAGTCGCAGGGCAGTGCTCAGGGCGCTCATTCCCACGGTGGAACCGCGAAGGCCCGCGCCTCATCGGCACTGCCTGGTGCCATGAAGTCGTGGATCGAATCGTCGGTGAAGTAACGCCAGAACGACGTTTCAATCGCCTGGTCACGGATGGCGAACGCACCGTCGGCCTCGCGCTGTCGAAGAAACTGCCGGTAGGCGTCGAGCGGCTCCGGTCCGAGCTGCTGGTAAATGATGCGACCGCCATACTCGGCGTAGAGCGCCTTGTTGATCTTCCACTGCCGGATGATGCCGCGGGCCATGTCGCGCTTCATCGCGTCCACCTCGGCCCTTTCCTCCGCGGTCAGGTCGTCATCCGCCGCCGGACCGCGGGCGGCCATGTCGCGGCGCATCTTCACCTGCAAGGCGTCGACTTCCACGGGCTCGGCCGCGATCCCTCGCTCCTCGGCATACTGGTCCAGGAGGCGGGTGATGATGGTCTCCTGCACCTCTACAGCGTCCGCGCTGGGCACCGGCTGCCCCAGCACCTCGGCGGGTTCGCTCGCGGCTGCGCCAAGTCCCCAGCAACCGCCGGCAACCAGGCAGAGCAGCAGCGCACTGGTGCGTACCTTCATCCCGAGAGCCCCTCGACGATGACGTTTGCGCTCACTGGCATTGCCGGCTGCAACCGTTCTATCGATATCTGGACGGACGGACGCCGTCACGGCTGAGGCGAGCGCCCTCTCGGGCGGAGCAACGTTGCCCGACGCAGGTAATTGAACTGGTTCCGGTTGGATCGGTGCAGTACATCAGCCGCCCACGATCGCCGCCAGCGGCACCTCGTAGACCTCCCCGTTGTCGCGGGTGACAGTCCAGATATCGCCGTTGCGCTCGGCCTTCACCTCGCCGACGGTGGCGTTGACGTAGTCGGTCATGAAGTTGATGGTGAACTGCTTGCCAAGCTGGCTCTGGATGACGATCGATGCCTGGCGGTTCTCCATGCGCAGGATACCGGCCGGGCAGTTGCCAAACTCCCTGTCACCTGCCGCCTTGCAGCGCAGCAGCGTGGTCGCGTCGTACTCGCCGCCCTCGTACTTGGTGGCGAAGGGGGCCGTGGGGTTATCCGCCCCGGCCGGCGCGCTCGCGGCGTTGTCCCAGTAAACGAAGAGGCTCTCCTTCGGGAAGCGGAAGATCAGCCCCGCCTCCCCCAGCCCGCTCTGACGATGGACCGCGTGCCCGTCCTGGTCGCGGAAGTTGCCGGGCGTGTCACCCACCGGCGACAGGTCGTAGGTGACGCCGTCCTCGCGGGTGATGGTGATGTAACCCTGGCGCTGACCGAAGGTGCAGGGCACCATCTTCTCCAGCTTGTCCGAGCCCTTCGCGTAGATCTCGCAGCGGGCCTGCGTCCAGTCCGCCGCGGACGGCAGCGCCCAGCCCGCCAAGAGGGCGGCAATCAGGGCCGCCGGTGCTGTCTCATTCATCGTCATCAGGACCCCTGTTCGATGTTGGTCTAGTGGTGCTGCGGTCCGTTGGCTCCCGTCACCCGGGCGAGCGATCGCATCCAGGCGCGCGCGTCTTGTCGGGCATGGGTCGTGGCTGGCCGCAACACGCGGCTGCCGCAATTCTAGGGGGCGTTCAGCGGCAGTTCGGATGCGTGCCGATGTCGTCGGCGCTTTCAACGCGATCGTTGGCGTTGGTCAACTGGACGCA
>SBFV01000370.1 GCA_006227775.1 Gammaproteobacteria bacterium
GGATAGATGAGCTGATTTCGGAACGCCTCCAGGGGCATGGCTTGGGTCGCGTCCCGGTCGCCGGTGAAGCGGCCCCAGACTTGGTCCCCTTCCACCCGCAGCCAGAATTCGCCACAGTGGGATAAGGCCCAGCCTTGGCCGGGCTTGGCGCCCGGGCCGTTAAGGGCCAGGACCCAGCGGCTGCCGGGCGGAAAGTCTTCCACGCTGGGCCGACAATGCAGGCCATCACCCATCTGGATCCGCATCCCGGAATCCAGCAGGCCGCCCTTGAGCACCTCCCGTACCCAGACCGCCATGGCCGGCGCGGGATCAGGTTCATGGCGAAGGATGTCCCCGATGATGATCAGCGGCGCTTGGGGCGCCACCTGGAAAAAGCCGCCCAGCCAGGCACATGAACAGGCGTCAGCCAAGCCAGGCGCGATCGCCAAACTCCCGGCTAGAAGCAGTCCCCGGACGGTCTTCACTCCTTTCAGGATGGGCACCATAAACACCTCGCATCGCGACGCAGGGTGAAAGAGGCAGGATGAGCGGCTGAATTGATAGACGCAATTGTGGCCTTGTTTCAGGGCGCTGACAGGGGGCGGTCTTGACTGGCCCATGACAGATCAAGCTACCATTGGGGTGTGCCGGTGTAGTTGAACCCCAGCCATCAGCCCCAACCCCAGGAGGCTAACCCATGAACGCCGTCGAGATTGAAGAAGCCGTCTCCGCCCTGGCGGAGCAACCCTTCGACCCAGAAGCGTTGTCAAGATGACCGCGCCCAAGGGCTAAAGCGATGACGATACCCAATCTGAGAGCTCTCGGTGGACTCGACCGCGATTTGCAACAGTCACTGCTGAACCAGATCCGCGACCTATGGACTCACACCTCCACCGCCCTGGAAGGCAACACCCTTACCTTGGGCGAGACCAAGTTCGTCATCGAGGAGGGGCTGACGGTTTCCGGGAAGCCGTTGAAGGATCATCAAGAGGTGATGGGGCATGCGCGGGCGATCGCGCTGATCTACGCGGGGCTTGATGGGCCTATCACAGAATCGCGCCTGTTCGACCTGCACCGGGCAGTCCAGTCTGAAATCGTGACCGACATCTACAAGCCTTACGGCGCCTGGAAGCTAGAGCCGAACGGGACCTATGCCGTGACCGAGGACGGGCGCCAGACCTTCATCGAATACGCCTCCCCCGGAGACGTGCCTCCGCTGATGACCGTGTGGTTGGCCGAGCTCAATCGGCTCGCTGTCGAGTCCCTGAGTGAGACGGACGCGGTCGATGCCTATGCCCGGCTGCACCTGGGGTTCCTGCATGTGCATCCGTTCTGGGACGGCAACGGGCGCATGGCCCGCCTGTTGAGCAACATCCCGGTCCTGCGATCCGGCCACCTGCCGGTGGTGATCGACGTGCGCGACCGCAAGGAATACATCGACATCCTGGCCCGCTACGAACTGGCAAGTGGACAGCTCACGACCGAGACCGGTGTTTGGCCTGCCGAGGCCCTGGTGGCGCCCTTCCGGGCGTTTTGCCAGCGGTCCTACCAGGCGACGCGCCACCTCGTCCAACAGGCGAACGATCAACAGGCGAAGCGCAACCTGCCCCAGAATGGGTCCCCTTCCACCCTTTCAGGATCAGCACCTTAGACCGCTCACGACGACACGTCGCCATAGAAATCGCGTATGGCCTGGACAATCTCCTCGCGGCGATTCATGACGAAGGGGCCGTGACCGACGATGGGCTCGTTGAGCGGTTCCCCGGATAGCAACAGGACGGTGGCGTCCTCAGCGATCTCGGCGGCGACCAGCGTCCCTTCGCGCTCCAGGACGGCGAGCTCGGCGGCCCCCACGGCATGCGCGCCGATCAGGAGCGAACCCCCCAGGACGAACAGCGCCGTGGTGTGTCCCTCGGGCAGCGTGAGGGAGAGCGAGCGGCCCGCCTTCAGGCGCAGATCCCAGACGTTCAGCGGCGAAAAGGTGCGCGCGGCGCCTGGGGTGCCCTCATGGGCGCCGGCGATGATCCGGGCGCTGCCCGCCGCGCCTGGCAATTCCACCGTCGGAATCTGGTCGGCGCTGATGCCCTGGTAGCCCGGGGGTGCCATCTTGTCCTTGGCGGGCAGGTTGACCCAGAGCTGGACCATCTCGAAGCGCCCACCCCGGCGGGCGAAGTCGGCGCTGTGGAACTCTTCGTGCAGGATCCCCGCAGCCGCCGTCATCCATTGCACGTCGCCGGGACCCATGGTGCCGCCACCGCCCGCGGAGTCGCGATGGGTAACGCCGCCGGCATAGACGATGGTGACCGTCTCGAAGCCCCGGTGGGGATGCTGACCGATGCCGAGCTTCATGGCCGTCGGTGGGAAGTCGGCGGGACCGGCATAGTCCAGCAGCAGGAAGGGTGACAATTCCGCGCCGACATCCTGATAGGAAAAGATGCTGCGCACCGGAAAGCCATCACCCACCCAGTGCTGGCCAGCGCCGCGCTTGATGAAGGTCAGTTGTTTCATGATTGCCTCTGCAAGTTGATGGCGACACCTTAGGGCAGCGGCAATTCGCCGACCAGATGGTATACCTTGCGCAAGAACCCGGGTGATCAGGAACGACGGATTGGGGTACTACCCGACCAGCAGGCCTGTCCCTTGAACATTCTCTATCCTAGATATACCCCGAGCCGGCTTCTTAAAGGTCATGAATCATGATGTCTGAACTTAAATCAAAAAAGGCTGACCGCCGGGACTATGCTAAAGCCGGATTACTCCACCCCACCGAGAAAACCCATGGCAATCCCCTTGACTTTCTTCAATGCCGCCCTGGCCATGGCCGCCGAGGCCCATCAGGGGCAAATCCGCAAAGGCACCGCCAATGCCCTGGGCCTGCCGCTGCCCTACATCACCCACCCGGTGGCAGTGGCGACCCTGGTGCAGCGTTATGGCGGCGATGAGGAGCAGATCCTCGCCGCCCTGCTCCATGACGTGCTGGAGGATGGGGGACCGGCCTGGCGCGAGCCCATCCGCGCCGCCTTCGGCGACGGCGTCCTGGCCCTGGTCGAGTTCTGCACCGACGGGGTGCCGGATGCCACCGGCCTCAAGCCGCCCTGGCGGGCGCGCAAGGAGGCCTATCTCGCCCATCTGCGGGCGGCAACGGGTCCCGGTCTGCTGGTGTCGGCCTGCGACAAGCTGACCAACCTCCAGGCCATCCTGCTCGATCTGACCGAGATCGGTGAATCCGTCTGGGAGCGCTTCACCGCCGGCAAAGAGGGTTCCCTGTGGTACTACGCCAGTCTGGTCAACGCCTTTTCGGGCCGGGTGCCACTACCCTTGGAGCGGGCCTTGCACCGCGATTGGGCTGCGGTGCGGGCGATCTGCTCACCGCGTTAACATCGCCCACACCCTGTGGGGCGACTGACCCATGACGCGCACCATGCGCACCCAGAGGGAGGAGGGATAAGGGAAGGGATAAGGGATAGGAAATCCAACCCCACGGGCGGCTGGCGTCGGGCGGACGTTACCATCTCTGGGAGGCGCGCGGGAGCCGACGGCGATGGACCGGGGTGAGGTAGCCATCTCGGAGGGGGCCGAGCGGGTCTCGGGGGGGCCGCGGCGAGGCACCCTGCGCTGCCTCGCCGAGGGCCTGGTCCAGCCCTGGCGGATGCGCCGCGAGCGCAAGACGCCCGGCTATACCACCGATTGGCGGGAACTGCCCGTGGTGGGGTTGGGGGCTCGTCACCCCCACTACACTCATGTTCACCGTCTCAACAATGCCACGACTTAGCCATGACAGAAATAATCACTTTACTCGCGGACATGGTGTTGCTCGCCCATTTTGGCCTCGTTGTGTTCGTGGTTGGCGGCCTCGCCGTCATCCTGGTGGGCAACCTGCTTGCATGGCAATGGGTAAACAATCCCTGGTTCCGGCTTGCCCATATCGCGACCATCGCGGTTGTAGTCACGGCGTCGTGGCTGGGCATCACCTGCCCCTTAACCACCCTGGAGTCCTGGCTGCGCGCGCAAGCGGGAGCGAGCGGCTATGACGCAAGTTTTATCGAACACTGGGTTCAGCGAATTCTCTTCCACGAGGCACCGCCCTGGGTCTTTGCCAGCGCCTACACGGCATTCGGGTTGCTTGTTGCCGCCGCCTGGTGGTACTTCCCCCCAAGGCATCGTTAGCCAAGACGATGATTAGATGTTACCTGTGGTACTAAGCCAGTCTGGTCAACGCCATTTCGGGACGGGTGCCGCTACCCTTGGAGCGGGCCTTGCATCGCGATTGGGCTGCGGTGCGGGCGATCTGCTCACCGCCTTAACATCGCCCACACCATGTGGGGCGACTGACCCATGACGCGCACCATGCGCACCCAGAGCAGAGTCATGTGCTCCAAATGCAGGGCCTGCTCCAAGCCGCCGACATCGAGCGGACTCCATCCCAATTGTGCTATCAATTCGCCCACCACCTTCTTGGCGTCCATATCGTTGCCGCAATACATCATCACCGGCTTGACGTTGTAGCCGGGATAGGACGTGTCCTCGAAGTTCTCAAAGCCATAGATCGTGAACGCCTTCACCACCTTGGCTTCCGGCGCCATTCGCTGGATAAGTTCCGAACCGGATTCAAGGCTGTTCAAGCCGTGGCTGAGGTTGGCGCCCACCGGGTTGGTACAGTCGATGAGTATCTTTCCGCGCATCTCATCGGCCACCGCTTCGATCGCCGCTTGATTGGCTTGGAACGGCGTGGCGAGGAAAACAACCTCGGCCTGCCTGACCGCTTCCCGCGGGGCGGCAACATCGAGGTTGGGGTTCTTCGCCAGAGCGGTTTTCAACCGCTCCGAGCGCGGATCATTAGCCGCCAATGTGACTTGGTGACCAAGACGTTGAAGGTGGTCCGCCAAGGGGGCACCCACCTGACCATAACCCAGGAACGCAATGTTCATGGTTCATGCTCCTTTATGCCGACAAGGGAAGAGCTGCGGTTCAGGTCCTCGCCGATCAGGCACAGAGGAGCCTGATTTCCTGACGTTCGGACTGCCCGGCGTCGTGGAAGGCCAGGACCACCAGGGCCAGGGCGAGGAGAAAGGGGGGCGGGATGCGTCGCCGACGGTCGCGCCAGCGAGGGTCATGCCGATCCAGTAGCGCCAAAATCAGAGGGGCGAATACCTGGGCATCGCATGACACGAGCGCATACACAGACGGGTTGAGGCAGAATAGGGCATTGCCGATCCATCGACAGCGGATTGATTTTGTGGGGAATTGGTGGGCGCAGCTGGGTTCGAACCAGCGACCCCTGCCGTGTGAAGACAGTGCTCTCCCGCTGAGCTATGCGCCCGATTAGGGCTGCCTATTCTAGGGAGTGGCCCAAAGGGCGTCAAATTCGGTTGTCCCGGGTCGGGTGGCGTCGGGCGAGGGACGCCACCCATGCCTGCCCCTGGGCTCGACGACGGCATCCCCGCATTCGACACTCCCGCTGGACGGGCGGGAACCTCCTTGGCTCCACCGAGAAGCAAAAGCTCTAGGGAAAAACCCGATCGAGCCCGGGCCGTCCGCGGACCCGTGGCGGAAAACTCATGGGTTCAGCCGGTAGTAATGGAAGGCCTCATCATCACGATAGTGGACGTCGGTCCAGCACTTGGGCAGGGGTTCACCGGAGCAGAACAGGAGATCGGCCTTGCGGAATTGCTCGGGATCCTGGAGCTCCTCACCGGCGTGGTAGCGGCCGATCAGCGCTTCATGGAGGGGGTTGAACAGGTCACGCAGTCCCAGTACCTCGACGAGTTTGCCGCTGGCTTTGTGTTTGAGAAACATCACAGGCCTCCTCTACGGTTGATTGTTCACTCATTCTAAAGACAAGTATGACCCGCCCCATCGTGAAAGCCAGATTTTCGTGACTGGGATCAGTCAGCCGGCTGGGCGGCCTGTTCCGGGGTCAGGGTCTTGATGGAAAGGGCATGTAATTCGCCACTTTCGATCTGGGGTCTGACCGTGGCCATGACCAGGCGTTGCCGTTCAATGGGGCTCTTGCCGACGAAGGCGGCGCTGACGACCAGGGCCTCGAAGTGGCTGCCGTCGCCGCTGACCTGGACGGTGGCATCGGCCAGGCCAGCGCGGATAAGTTGGACGATTGCTTGGGTTTCCATCGTGATTCAGGGTCGGTGAAGAAGGATAAAGGCCAAGGGCCGGCCAGGTCAGAGCTCCCGGGTCGCCAGGAAGCGGATGTCGGGCCAGCGTTCCTGGGTCAGGTTCAGGTTGACGCGGGTCGGGGCCAGGTAGACGAGCTGATTGTCGCCGTCCAGGGCCAGGTTTTCGTAGGCCTTGTCGCGCAAACGCTCCAGCATCTTGGGGTCATCGCAACCGATCCAGCGGGCGGTGTGGACGCCGACCGCCTCGAACACCGCCTCGACTCCGTACTCATCCTTGAGCCGGAAGGCGGCGACATCGAACTGGAGATTGCCCACGGCCCCCAAAATCATGTCGTTGTTTTTCAGCGGGCGGAAGACCTGGGTGGCGCCCTCCTCCGCCAGTTGCACCACCCCCTTTTGCAGGGCCTTCATCTTCAGGGGGTCCTTGAGGACGACGCGGCGGAAGAGCTCGGGGGCGAAGAAGGGGATGCCAATGTACTTGAGGTCCTCGCCCTCGGTGAAGGTATCGCCGATCTGAATGGTGCCGTGGTTGTGCAGGCCGATGATGTCACCTGGCCAAGCCTCCTCGACCAGCAGGCGCTCGTCGGCCTGGAAGGTGAGGGCGTTGGCGATCTGCACCGTCTTGCCGATGCGGACATGGCGCATCTTCATGCCCTTGCGGTAGCCGCCGGAGCAGACGCGCAGGAAGGCGATGCGGTCCCGGTGGCCGGGGTCCATGTTCGCCTGGATCTTGAAGACAAAGCCGGTGAAGGCATCCTCCTCCGGCGCGACCTCCCGCTGCAGGGTGGCCCGGGGCCGTGGCGGCGGGGCATAGGCAACGAAGGCCCGCAACAGTTCCTCGACGCCGAAGTTGTTGATGGCGGAACCAAAGAAGACCGGGGTCTGGTCACCGGCCAGGTAGGCGTCCAGATCCAGGGGATGACTGGCGCCGGCCACCAACTCCATATCCTCCCGCAACTCCGCCGCCTGATCACCCAGGAGATCATCCAACCGCGGGTTGTCCAGGCCCTCGAGGACCTCCCCGGTACGGATGCGCCCGCCATGCTGGGCGCTGAAGAGATGGGTCTTGCCGTTACGCAGGTCGTAGACCCCCTTGAAACGCTTGCCGATGCCGATAGGCCAGGTGACGGGGGCGCAGCGGATCTTGAGCACCGCCTCGATCTCGTCGAGGATCTCGATGGGGTG
>SBFV01000430.1 GCA_006227775.1 Gammaproteobacteria bacterium
GATCCTCTGCGAGCCCAAGGCGGAGCGCTTCTGGGTGGAGCTGCCCATGGATGCCGCCAAGGCCTCCTGGGGACGTTACATGAGCCTGGAGGAGCTGGCGGATCTGGTCGAGACCTTGCCGCCCGTCTTCGATCGGGAGAACCTGCCAGGATTGCAATACAAGCCCTGGTGACGCCTGCCGTCCGGCCCTCACTGCCGTGAGGCGGCGGGGTGTCGTTGGGTTCCACCGGCCAGGGGCTCGGCGTTAGCCGGGTCCTCCGGCCAGGGGCACCCGGGTGGACTTGCCGGAGCCGGTGGGGGCCTGGAACAGGGCGTGGCCGACGCGCAGGGCCGCCCGGAGCGGGTCCAGGACCGCGTTGATGGGCAGGGGCTGATCGAATCGCGGGGCGGGGGATCGCGCCGGGAGGCTGCTCAAGCCCCGGCTCCCTGGGTGGCCTCCCGGTAGCGCGAGGCAAGGATGTCAATCAGCCCCGGGTGGTCACCGACCAGGCCCGCCAGGTGGATCGCCAGGTCGGGGCATTCCGCTTGGACGGTGGCTCTGATCTCCGCCAGGTCACCCCCGGGGCCGGCGTGGCGGCCGGCGAAGAGGAAGACCGGCAGGACGAATACGGGGGTCTTGGCGTCCTCGCGCCCGAGACGGCGCAGGACTTCGATCAGGAGGTCGCCGTTGAAGTCGTACTGGGCCCCGGGGCGACGTTCCATGGCCGCCTCCTCCAGGCGGACGCCACCGGACAGCCGTGCCTTGAGGTCCGCCGCCAGCCAGCGCCGGGTGGCGTTCACCTGGGGGCTGGGGGAGCCGTGGTCGACCATGACCAGGCGTCGGGGCTCCTGACCCGTCTCCCGCGCCGTGGTGGCGAGGCGATCGAGGAGGATGGCGGTAAGGCGGGGCTCGCCCTGGGGAAGGGGGCAGAGGGGAGGCGCCAGATCCAGGGCGAAGGGACCCAGTTCGGCTTCCAGCCGCGTCGCCAGGGCGGGAATGCCCTCGGTCAGGGCGGCGCTGAGACCGAAGAAGAGGGGCAGGATCAGAAAGCGTCCGCCTCCGGCCAGCAGCCGGCTACGCAGCCAGGGCTCCAGGGTGGCGGCGGGCGAGCCATCGAGACGGTCGCTGGGCACCTGAGCGGAATGGGCCAGGGACACTGGCTGGATGGGCCGACCCAGGCGCTCCCCCAGTCCCAGGGCCAGGGTCCGCAGGGCCCGGGTGGACTGGGGGCGCTTGGAGCCGTTGTCGAGGAGCAGGATCTCGCGCACGGGTGTCGGGGACGGCGCGCCTCAGGGTTCGAGGACGTAGATCTCCACCCGGCGGTTTTGGCTACGGCCGGCCTGGGACTCGTTGCTGGCGATGGGCCGTGCCTCGCCGATGCCGAGGGCGGTCAGGCGCTCGCCGGCGACGCCCCTTTGGACCAGGGCCTCCATCACCGCCTCGGCGCGCTTTTGCGATAGGGCGAGATTGGTCTCGTCGCGCCCGGAGTTGTCGGTATGGCCTTCGATGCGGACCTTGAGCTCGGGGTACTCGACCAGGACGGTGGCGATCTGGTCCAGGCTGGGAATGTCGCCCGGGGGAAGGTCGGCCTTGGCGGTGCCGAAGCGCACCTCCCGTTCCGCCAGCGACAAGAGGATGCCGTTGTCGGTGGAGCGACCGCCCAGGGTGCTCAGGCGCTGATAGATGGCCTTGAGATGCGCGCGCGCATCCTCTTCGCTGGCCTTGACCTGGGCCAGTTCATCCGCCGCCTGGCGGCGCAGTTCTTCTTGCCGGGCGGTGGCCTTGGCTTCCAGGGCCGCCAGATCGGCCTTGGACTGGGCCTGGAGGGCTTCCAGGTCGGATTTGGACTTGGCTTGCAGGGCGGCGAGATCGGTTGCGAGGGCCGCGACCCGCTCCTGACCGGTCTTGACCGCCTGGGTCAGTTCGGCCTCCTTCGCGGCGGCGGAACGGGCCAGTTCGTCGAGCTGGGACTGTGTCCCCGCATGGGCCATCTCGGTGTGCTGGAGCTTACCCTGCAGATCGAGGTGCTCGTCGCGCAGGGCAGCCAGGGCCTCGCGCTCCTGGGCCAGGGCGGCCGCCGTGGCCTCCAGCTTTTGGCCGGACGCCGCGAGCCCCTGCTGAAGTTCCGCGTTGAACGCCTGGGCGCTGGACAAGGACTGATTCAGGTTGGCCAGGTTGGCACGCTCCGTGTCCAGGGCCTGGCGGGTCTGGGTGAGTTCGGTCCCGGCGGCCTGGAGGCGCTGTTCCCAATCGGCCAGCAGGGCGGCTTTTTCGGGGTCGCTGCCCTCCAACAGGGTACGGAACTTGTCCACCTCGGCCGTGAGGTCCGCGGTGATGCGCTGGGCGTGGGCCTCGTGACTGGCGGCGGCCTCGGCGGCGGCTTGGTGCAGATGTTCGATATCCGCCTTGAGGGCGGCGATGTGATCCGTGGCGCCTTGCAGGCGATGCTGGAGATCGGCCTCGACCTGCTTGGCCTGATCCCGCAACTGGGCGATGGTGGCCTCGTGGGCCTGCTGGTCGGCCTGCATTCGGGACTTGAGGTCCTCCTGGGCCTTGGCGGCGGCGTCCAGATCGCTTCGGAGTGAGGTTTCGCGGGCTTTATGCTCCTCCGCCTGGGCGCTCATCTGACTCTTCAGGCTGGCCTGTTCCGCCTGGGCCGCCGTCAGCGCCTGTTTCTGGGCGACGATTTCGGCCTTATGGCCGAGAATTTGCTGGTGCGTATGTTTCTGGTGCCAGATCAGCAGGGCAGAGAGACCAATGGCGAGGATGCCCAGGAGCCAGAGCCAGGTGCGCATGGGCGAGGCGTCGGTAGGTTCAGACATCGTCTCCTCTCCTTAAGTTTTCCGTGATTTTGCTCGGTCCTGCCGGGGGCTTAGGCAGGTAGGGTCAGTGTATCCCAAGCCTCGCCGGCGGACAGCCTTTATTGTTCGTCTGATCCACTCCGGTTCTCCGCTTTCCGGTTTGCGGTTGGGCGGGCGGAATAGAACCGGGAGGGCGGAATAGAACCGGGAGGGCGGAGCCGGAAAAGGGATGGGCGAGGGCCGTCACGATGAACCCTGGTGGCGCTTCGATTTCGGTATGTCGGGGTCCATCCGGTCCGGCGGCCGTGATGACAGGGCCGCCACCGCCAGGCAAAATAAACCAGTTTGCCAAGTATCATGGCATCTCCCGCTCCACCCTCAAGAATCGAGCGGTTTTCTCAGCCGGCCCCACCCCAGGACATACCGCCATGCGCAAGTTCACCACCAAGCTCGCCTGGATAGCTATCATGCCATCCCTGGTTTTCCCACTCGTGGAAGGCGCGGCGGAAGAAGTCGTCCACATCTATAACTGGAACGACTATTTCGCCGAGGACACCCTGTCGGGCTTTCAGGAACGCACCGGCGTCCGAGCGGTGCTGGACCTCTATGACAGCAACGAAATCCTCGATGCCAAACTGCTGGCGGGCTCCAGCGGCTATGACCTGGTGTTTCCCACGGCACGCCCCTTCGCCGGGCGCCAGATCAAGGCCGGTATCTATCAACCCCTTGACAAGTCCAAGCTGCCGGGCCTGAAAAACCTCGACCCTGAAATTCTCAAGCCCCTGCAGGACATCGATCCGGGCAATCAGTACCTGGTGCCCTACATGTGGGGCACCACCGGGCTTGGCATCAACGTCGACAAGGTCAAGGAGGCACTGGGTGAGGTTCCCGATTCGAGCTGGTCCCTGGTCTTTGATCCGGAAAAGGCCAAGAAACTGGCTGGTTGCGGTCTGACCCTCGTTGACGATCCCACCGAGGTCTTCGCCGCCGCTCTGGTCTACCTGGGCAAGGACCCCAACAGCCGGGACAAGAAAGACCTGGAGGCGGTGCAGAATCTGATCAGGGCGGTGCATCCCTATATCCGTTATTTCCACACCTCCCAGGTGATCACCGACCTGGCCAACGGCGATACTTGCGTCGCTCAGGGTTATTCCGGCGACGTCCTCCAGGCCCGGGACAAGGCCGAGGAGGCGGGTAATGGCGTCAAGGTGGCCTACCTGGTGCCCAAGGAGGGCGCGGTACTCTGGATCGACGTCATGGCGATCCCCAAGGATGCCCCCAACCCGATCCAGGGCCTCGCCTTCATCGAATATCTGCTCGATCCCAAGGTCATCGCCGCGGCCTCCAATTACGTCAACTATGCCAACCCCAATCTGGCGGCCACCGAGTTCCTCGACGAGGCGGTGCGACAGGACCCGGGGATCTATCCCTCCTCCGAGACCCGCGCCAAGTTGATCACGCTGGAGGAACCCACCGACAAGGAGACGCGGGAGCTCAATCGCATCTGGACCCGGCTCAAGGCCAATCGCTGAGCGGAGACGAGCCCGGCGGATGGCACATTCCGACGCTCAAGGTCAGGCCCCCCTGGCGGTTTGGCAGGACCCGACCGCCAAGCCCTATGTCCGGATCGAGGGGGTTAGCCGCCATTTTGGTGAGGTGCATGCCCTCAACGATGTCAGTCTCGACATTTACCAGGGGGAGTTCTTCTCCCTCCTGGGCGGTTCGGGGTGTGGCAAGACCACCCTGCTGCGCCTGCTCGCTGGCCTCGATACACCCACCCAGGGTCGTATCTGGATCGACGGCGTGGATGTCACCGACATGCCGGCCTATCGCCGGCCGGTGAACATGATGTTCCAGTCCTATGCCCTCTTCCCGCACATGACCGTCGAGGCCAACGTCGAGTTCGGTCTGCGCCAGGAGAAGATGCCCAAGGTTGAGCGCGCCGAGCGGGTGGGCGAGATGCTCGACCTGCTGCACATCGGTGACCTGCGCAAACGGCGGCCGGACCAGATCTCCGGCGGCCAGCGCCAGCGCGTCGCGCTGGCCCGTTCCCTGGCCAAGCACCCCAAGCTGCTACTGCTGGACGAGCCGCTGGGGGCGCTGGACAAGAAGCTGCGGACCCACACTCAATTTGAATTGGTCAAGCTCCAGGAGCGTATCGGCATCACCTTCGTCACCGTCACCCATGACCAGGAAGAGGCCATGACCATGTCCAGCCGCATCGCGGTCATGGACGCCGGTCAGATCATCCAGGTCGACACCCCGGGGGCCATCTACGAGTACCCCAACTCCCGGATGGTGGCGAGTTTCATCGGCTCGGTGAATCTCTTCGAGGGCAAGGTCTTCGGCCGCGAGGGCGACGATATCCTGGTGGCGGGGGATGACCGGCTGGTCATGCGGCTGCGCTGCCTGCAGCCCTTGTCCCTGGGTACGCCAGTCACCGTCGCCGTCCGGCCGGAGAAGATGCGCCTGTGTCCCGAGTGCCAGGGTCCGGGCGATAACCGGGTCGGCGGACGGGTGGAGGACATCGCCTATCTGGGCAATGTTTCCATCTTTCACGTCCGCGTATCGCCAAAACAGCTCGTTACCATGACCATGGCCAACACCCAACCCCGCACCGAGCAAGTGCTGACCTGGGGCCAGGAGGTGACCATGACCTGGTCGGCGGTCTGCGGCGTGGTCCTGACGGAATGATTTTTTTGGGCTTGCCCTCATGCCTGGCGAGTTTCTGATCACGCGGCTCCTCTCCCGGCGCTGGCGCCCCGGGCGATGGCTGAACATCGGTCTCCCTTATTTCTGGCTACTGCTGTTCTTCTTTCTGCCCTTCGTCATCGTCTTCCAGATCAGCCTGGCGGAGCCCCAGATCGCCCAGCCGCCTTACACGGCCCTCACCGAGTGGGTGGACGAGGCGGTACTCCAGATCCGGCTCAATCTGGGTAACTTCACCCTGGTCATGGAGGACGAACTCTACCGGGCGGCCTTCCTCAATTCCCTCTGGGTGGGCCTGGTCAGCACCCTGGGCTGCCTGCTCATCGGCTACCCCATGGCCTATGCCATCGCCACCGCGCCGGAGCGCTGGCGGGTGCCCTTGCTGATGATGATCATCCTGCCCTTCTGGACCTCCTTTCTGATCCGCGTCTACGCCTGGATCGGTATCCTCAAGGGCAACGGTCTGCTGAACAATTTCCTGTTGGCCCTGGGGCTGATTGACGAACCCCTGGCCATCCTTCATACCCAGACGGCGGTCTACATCGGCGTCGTCTATTCCTACCTGCCCTTCATGGTCCTGCCCCTCTACGCCAACCTCAGCCGGTTGGACCTGACCCTGCTGGAGGCGGCGGCGGACCTGGGCTGCCGGCCCTGGCGGGCCTTCCTGCGCGTCACCCTGCCCCTGTCCCTGCCCGGAATCCTGGCGGGCAGCCTGCTGGTCTTCATCCCGGTGGTGGGGGAGTTCGTCATCCCCGACCTCCTGGGCGGGCCGGATTCCCTCATGGTCGGGCGCATGCTATGGACGGAGTTCTTCTCCAACAAGGACTGGCCCCTGGCCTCTGCCCTGGCCCTGGTTCTGCTGGCCCTGTTGGTGGTGCCCTTCGTGGCCTTGCAGCGTTGGCAGTCGCGGCTGGAGATGGAGTGATGAAGACCCGGCGCTGGCCCCTGTTCAGCCTGCTGGCCTTCGGCTACGCCTTCCTCTACGTGCCGGTGCTGCTGCTGGTCATCTATTCCTTCAATGCCTCCCGTCTGGTGACCGTCTGGGGTGGGTTTTCCACCCACTGGTATGGCGAACTCCTGAATAACGCCCAAATCCTCGATGCCGCCTGGCTGAGCGTTCGCATCGCCACGGTCAACGCCACCCTGGCGACGGTCCTCGGTACCCTGGCGGCCATGGCCCTGGTGCGGGGCGGGCGCTTCCGTGGTCGCGGTGGCTTCGAACTGCTGCTCACGGCTCCGCTGGTCATGCCCGAGGTCATCGTCGGCCTGTCCCTGCTGCTGCTCTTCGTCGCCATGCAACACGGCATCGGCTGGCCCGACGGCCGCGGCTTCACCACCATCACCATCGCCCACATCACCTTCAGCATGGCCTACGTCGCGGTGGTGGTGAACACCCGCCTCGGCCAGATGGACCGTTCCCTGGAAGAGGCCGCCATGGACCTCGGCGCCCGCCCGCTGACCGTCTACCTGCAGATCACCCTGCCGCTCATCGCCCCGGCCCTGGTCTCCGGCTGGCTGCTCGCCTTCACGCTCTCGCTCGATGACCTGGTCATCGCGAGCTTCGTTTCCGGCCCCGGCTCGACCACGCTGCCGATGGTCGTCTACTCCAGCGTACGCATGGGCGTCTCGCCCCAGATCAACGCGCTCGCGACCCTGATCGTCCTCTTCGTCACCCTCGCCGTGATCATCGCGGGGCTTGCGATGCTGGGGAGGCGGGAGGGTTGAGGCGGGTGGCCAGATGGGCGAGCATTG
>SBFV01000393.1 GCA_006227775.1 Gammaproteobacteria bacterium
GCGGGCCACCTGCAGATGCACCTTGGTGACCAGGGGGCAGGTGGCATCGAAGATCCGCAAGTGGCGCGCCTCCGCCGCGGCCCTGACCCGCTGAGCGACACCGTGGGCGCTGAAAATGAGAGTGCCTCCCGGCGGCACCTGATCCACTTCATCGACGAAAATAGCACCGCGGGCACGGAGGCCCTCGACCACGAAGCGGTTATGCACGACCTCGTGGCGGACATAGATGGGGGCCCCGTAAATGTCCAGGACCCGCTCGACGATCTCAATGGCGCGATCCACGCCGGCGCAAAAGCCCCGGGGGTTGGCGAGGAGTACATTCATGGTTGGAGACTGCTGGGCGATGGATGGATCAACATCTTCCCACATCGGGATCGGTGACGGCGAGGACCTGATAGCGCAGACGCAGGACCCGGCCGGCAAGGGGGTGGTTGAAGTCGACCAGAACCTCGTGCTCCCGGATATCCTTGACGATACCGGCGATTTCCTCCCCGTCCGGCGTCGCGAAGGCAACCAGATTGCCGGGTCCAGGGACGCCCTCGGGAAATTCCCTGGCCGCCATCCAATGTAGTTTGTCCTCTCGCCACTCCTCGAAGAGGTCATTGCCGCTTGCCAGCCGTTCGCGCTCCGCTCCGGCGGTCAGTCCCACCAGCAGGGTCTCGATACCCGGGGTCAGGGTACCGTCCCCCAGCGTGAAGGAAAGGGGCTCATCGCTAAAAGTGGACAGGGCCTCGGTACCATCACTGAGGTAGATGGCGAGGTGCAGAAGAACCTGGCATCCGGATTGAATGCCGCGGGTGCTGGTGATCATGGCAATGTCGGGTGATCCTTGTTCCAGTTTGCTGAGTTTCTGGCTTGCCGGGGAAAGCCGAAGATGGAATTGCGATGGTTATACTATCCCAGTATCCCCGTTCACCAGCAGGCCAGCGCGTCCACCACCCTGAACCCTTTGGCCCTTCCTATCCCCTCTGGAGTTACGCTTGCCCACCCCTTCCACGCATCGCCCCCCCGCCATCGGCTTTGTCAGCCTAGGGTGCCCCAAAGCCACCGTCGATTCCGAACGCATCCTGACCCAGTTGCGGGCGGAGGGTTATGCCATTTCGCCCACCTATGCCGGGGCGGATCTGGTTATCGTCAACACCTGTGGATTCATCGATGCCGCCGTGGCGGAGTCCCTGGATGCCATCGGCGAGGCCCTGGCCGAAAACGGCCGGGTGATCGTCACCGGCTGCCTGGGGGCGCGGGCCGATCTGGTCCGGAAGGCGCATCCCAAGGTCCTGGCGGTTACCGGCCCTCAGGCCCTTGCAGAGGTCATGGCGGCGGTACATGCCCAGGTGCCTGCACCCCAGGATCCCTTCTTTAGCCTGGTGCCGCCCGAGGGGGTCAAACTGACCCCCCGGCACTATGCCTACCTCAAGATTTCGGAAGGCTGCAACCATCGCTGCACCTTCTGCATCATCCCTAGCCTGCGTGGGGATCTGGTCAGCCGTCCCATCGGCGAAGTCCTGGACGAGGCGGGTCGTCTGGTTGATGCCGGGGTGCGGGAACTCCTAATCATCGCCCAGGATACCAGCGCCTACGGCCTGGATCTGCGCTACCGCACGGACATCTGGCGCGGCCAACCCCTGCGCACGGACATCGAGACCTTGGCACGGCGGCTGGGGGAACTCCAGGCCTGGATTCGCCTTCATTACATCTATCCCTATCCCCAGGTGGATCGCCTCATCCCCCTCATGGCCGAGGGCCTGATCCTGCCCTATTTGGACATGCCCTTGCAGCATGCCAGTCCGGCCATCCTCAAGGCCATGCGTCGCCCCGCCGCGGCGGAGCAGGTGCTCGAGCGCCTGGCCCGATGGCGCGCCCTCTGCCCTGAGTTGGTGGTGCGCAGCACCTTCATCCTTGGCTTTCCAGGGGAGACGAAGGCCGATTTTGAGTTCTTGCTTGAATTCCTGCGTCAGGCCCGCCTGGATCGGGTGGGTGCTTTCGCCTATTCTCCCGTCGCCGGCGCCGCCGCCAATGCCCTGCCCGACCCGCTACCCGAAACGGTGCGCGAGGAACGCCTGGCGCGGTTCATGGCCGTCCAGGCGGAGATCAGCCGCGCAAAGCTGGCGGCCCGCGTTGGCCAGCGCCTGATCGTCCTGGTCGACGAGGTCCAGGAAGGGCGGCTGGTCGCCCGCACCTACGCCGACGCGCCGGAGATTGATGGCAAGGTTATCGTTCCCGGTGCCTGGGAACTGGACCCAGGGGATTTCATCGAGGTGGAGATCACCCGTTCTGGATCTCACGACTTGCTGGGGGTACCGGTGGAATGACCGCTGGTGGCTTGACTGGCACTCGGTTGATTCTTCAACCACCACCTTCGCCTTATCCTTCAGCTCAAACCCGCGCCGGGGCAATAACCAGACCAGGGCATAAGCGCCAATTGATTCATGATCCCTCTAGCTGAATCCTCTCCGGTCCCATTCGTCGAGCGCCGGGAAAATATCCGCGTCGGGCTTTCCAAAAAGGCCCTCAAGCAGGCCCTGATCGACAATCTGTTCTATGTTCTGGGGCGTTTTCCGGAGGTGGCGACCCCCCTGGAGTGCTACCTGGCGGCCGCCTACACGGTGCGGGACCGTATGCTGGAGCGCTGGATTCGCAGCGCTCAGGCCTACAAGCGGGGAGGGGCGCGCACGGTCTGCTATCTTTCCGCCGAGTACCTCCCCGGCCCCCACCTGGGAAAAAACCTCCTCAATCTGGGCATCTTCGAGGTGGCACGGGAGGCCTGGGGGGAATTGGGCCTGGATCTGTCACAACTGCTGGAGATGGAGGAGGAGCCCGGCCTTGGCAGTGGTGGCCTGGGGCGGCTGGCTGCCTGTTTCATGGATTCCTTGGCGACCCTGCGGATCCCCGCTATTGGTTATGGCATCCGCTACGAATTCGGCATCTTCGACCAGCGCATCGAGGATGGCTGGCAGGTGGAGCAGACCGATGCGTGGTTGAAGGACGGCAATCCCTGGGAGTTGGTCAGGCCCAAACTGCGCTTTCCCGTCCTGTACGGTGGCCACACGGAGATCTATCGCGACGACGGGCACCAGCGGGTACGCTGGGTGCCAGAAATGGTGGTGAATGGCGTTGCCTGCGATACCCCCATCATGGGTTACGGCGCCGCCAACGCCAATCTGTTGCGCCTGTGGAAGGCGGAGGCTTGCGAGTCCTTCGATTTCCAGGCCTTCAATAGCGGTGACTATTACGGTGCGGTGAACCAGAAAATCCGTGCCGAGAACCTGTCCAAGGTCCTTTATCCCAACGACGAGCCCGAGGCGGGTAAGGAACTGCGGTTGCGGCAGCAATTCCTACTGGTCACGTGCAGCTTGCAGGACATGATCCGCCTGCACTTGGGGACCTTGGGGAGCCTGGAGCGCTTTCAGGAGAAATTCGTCGTCCAGCTCAACGACACCCATCCCGCCCTGGCGATCCCGGAGCTGATGCGCCTTCTGGTCGACGTCCACCATCTGGATTGGGATCCGGCCTGGGAGATCACTCGCCACACCTTCGCCTACACCAATCACACCCTGCTCCCGGAGGCACTGGAGACCTGGTCGGTGGATCTCTTCGGACGCCTCCTCCCGCGCCATCTGGAGATCGTCTACGAGATCAACCGCCGCTTTCTGGATGAGGTGCGGATCCGGTACCTGGAGGATGAGGAGCGGGTGGTACGCATGTCCCTCGTCGACGAAACCCGGGGACGCCGGGTGCGCATGGCCCACCTGGCCACGGTTGGCAGCTTCGCGGTGAATGGCGTCGCCGAGTTGCATTCCCAGCTGCTGGGGACCACGGTGCTAAAGGACTTCCACGACCTCTGGCCGGAGCGTTTCCACAATGTCACCAACGGCGTGACCCCGCGGCGCTTCATCCTCGCCAGCAATCCCCGGCTGACGGCGCTGTTGTCGGAACAATGTGGTGGGGATACCTGGCTGCGGGATCTGATGGCGCTGAGGGTCCTGGAATCCCGCGCCGAGGACCCCGG
Organism: Gammaproteobacteria bacterium; assembly: GCA_006227775.1. Classification (GTDB taxonomy): domain Bacteria; phylum Pseudomonadota; class Gammaproteobacteria; order Chromatiales; family Chromatiaceae; genus M0108. Next base: position 4,010 of record SBFV01000393.1, read on the forward strand.
CTTTCAGGAGGCCTGGCGGCGGGTGAAGAATGCCGCCAAGGCCGAGTTGGGGCGCTGGTTGCGGACTCAGACCGGCCTCCTGCCGGATCCCCACTCCTTGTTCGATATCCAGGCCAAACGCATTCACGAATACAAGCGCCAGCACCTCAACCTGCTGCACATCATCAGCCTCTACCGGCGGCTCAAGGCCAATCCCAACCTGGAGTTGGCGCCACGCACCTTCATCTTTGCCGGTAAGGCGGCACCCGGATACTTCATGGCCAAGCTGATCATCAAGCTGGTCCATGCCGTGGGGGAGGTGATTAACCGGGATCCTCAAGTCAACGGCTCACTGCGCGTCGCCTTCCTGCCCGACTTCAACGTTAAGAACGGCCAGCGGCTCTATCCGGCGGCGGATCTGTCGGAGCAGATTTCCCTCGCGGGTAAGGAAGCCTCGGGTACGGGAAACATGAAGTTCGCCATGAACGGGGCACTGACCATCGGAACGCTGGACGGGGCCAACGTGGAGATCCGCGCGGAGATCGGGCCGGAAAACTTCTTTCTCTTCGGCCTCACCGCCCCGGAGGTGGTCAAACTCCAGGTCCAAGGCTACCGTCCCCGTGATTTCTACGAGGGCGACCCCGAGCTCAAGGCCATCATCGACCTGATCGATTCCGGGCTCTTCGCCCATGGGGACAAGGAGTTGTTCCGGCCCCTGACCCGCAATCTGCTGGAGCAGGACTCCTTTATGGTCCTGGCGGATTTTCGGGCCTATGCCGACCGTCAGGCCGAGGTCTGCCAGATTTGGCGCCAGCCCGCCGTATGGGAGCGCCGTTCCATCCTCACTGTCGCCCGCATGGGGAAGTTCTCCTCCGACCGGGCCATCCACGAGTACAGCCAGAAGATCTGGCAAGTCGAACCGCACCCAGCGGTCGGTCCCGACAGCTAAACCGATGCGGGTGTCGTGGATGGCTGCCACCAGCAGGCTTCGCGATGCAGGTCTCACGTTTTTTTCCAAGTTGGGAGAGATGCCATGTTCAACGCCATTTATTTGACCCAGGAAGCGGGCCTTACCCATGCCCAGATCCGTTTACTGGATGAGTCCGAACTGCCGGCGGGAGACGTCAGGGTCCGCGTCGATTACTCTACCCTGAATTACAAGGATGGACTGGCCATCACCGGCAAGGCGCCCGTGGTGCGCCAGTTCCCCATGATCCCTGGCATCGACTGCTGCGGCGTGGTGGCCGAGACCAGCCATCCGGACTGGCGGGTGGGGGATGCCGTCATTCTCAATGGCTGGGGGGTCGGGGAACGGCACTGGGGGGGGCTGGCGCAGCAGGCGCGGTTTTCCGGCGATTGGCTGGTCCCGCTTCCCCCCGGTCTGAACAGCCGTCAGGCAATGGCCATCGGCACTGCGGGCTATACCGCCATGCTGTGCGTTCTGGCCCTGGAGGGCCATGGTCTCCAGCCTGGGGAGGGGGAAATCCTGGTCACGGGTGCCGGTGGCGGGGTGGGTGGGATCGCCATCGCCCTGCTTGCCCGCAAGGGATACCGCGTCATCGCTTCCACCGGACGACCGGCGGAGAGGGCTTATCTGGCCGCCCTGGGCGCGGCGGAGGTCATCGACCGGGTGGAACTCAGCGGTCCGGGCAAGCCACTGATGAAAGAACGCTGGGTGGGGGTGGTGGATACCGTCGGCAGCCATACCCTGGCCAATGCCTGTGCCTCGACCCGTTACAACGGGGCGGTTGCCGCCTGTGGGCTGGCCCAGGGCATGGATTTCCCCGCCACCGTGGCCCCCTTCATCCTACGAGGCGTCACCCTCTATGGTATCGACAGCGTCATGGTGCCCAAGGAGCGACGCCTCCGGGCCTGGAATCGGCTCGCTCTCGAGCTGGACCCCGCCCTGCTGGAGGCCATGACCCGGGAAATACCGCTAAGTCAGGCCATAGCCGCCGCCACCGAACTCCTGGCGGGCCAGGTCCGGGGACGCCTGGTCGTAAACGTCAATGCCTGAAGGAAGGGGGACCTCTCTCGGCCTTTGGCCGAGGAAGGATGCTTAGACCAGGTCAGGGGTTGCCGGTGGGGTCGGGGAATTGGGTACCAGGCCGATTTCGTCCCCCTCCCTCAATTTGGTAAAGCCTTCCGCGAACTGCCGGTTGACGGTGGCCCGCAGGCGGTCGGCGGTGAAGAGCACCTCGGCCCCTTTACGCCGCTGTCCCAGCCAGGTGAGGAGACCTTGGACGGTGGTGATGGTGGCTGGCAGGGTCACCTCCTCCGACTCCTTACGCAACTTTTTGGCGAGCCAGGAAAAATAGAGCAGCCTGACCCGCTTGGCGGCCCCCTCGGGTTCCTGCCGCTGGTAGCCGAGTCCCTCCAGGTGGTTGAGGTATTCCGCCCAGTTCGCCTGGCGGTTGGCACCCAGGCTATAGAGGGTATCCCAGGAGTAGATCCCCGTATCATGGCCGTCATCGAAGACAATCCGAATGGCGTATTGCCCTTGGGGTTCGATACGCTCGATGTTCACCCCTTCCTTGCCCAGAATGGAGGCATCCAGGGTGGCGGCCTTGGAAAAGACCCGCAGGTATTCGCAAGGAAGTTCAAAGCGTGCACCATCTTCGAAACTGATGCTCATTAGGCGCGATTTGGCGTGCAGATTGATCTCGGTGGGTGCGTAATGCTTGCTGGATTCTTCGTTCATCGCGTCAGGTCAACCCATGGCAGTAGGACGGAAGGGCTTGGTATGGCCAGGATGATGGGGGGGCTGCGGCCCTATTTCACCCGGCAGGGTAACTTCTGTATCCGCCAGTTCTGCTAAGCTTGAATGAAGGCGGTTCTAACCCGGCCAGAACCGATGATCAGATTGCAGGAGGACGATTCAGGCGTGACCGAAATACACAAGCCGGAGGAAGGGGATCCAATCGCTCCCACCAAGTTCTACGCGACCATTGAGCATGCCGGCCATCGCCTGGTGGACTGGTTCCACCTCGTCGCCCTCTTCGTCGTCGGGGCTATGATCATCTGGGCGACCGGGATCGAGATCCTGCTAATCTTCCGGGAGGCCGGTCCCTCCGTGAAGGATATCCTCCTGCTGTTCATCTACCTGGAACTCGGGGCCATGGTGGGAATCTACTTCAAAACCAGGAAGTTGCCCGTCCGTTTTCTTCTCTATATCGCCATTACGGCCTTGACGCGGGTGTTGGCCATCGATATCAAGGAGATGCCCGATGAGCGCATCATCGCGCTCAGTCTCTCCATCCTGTTACTGACCGTCTCGGTTCTGCTGGTGCTTTTCTCTACCGCACGCTTTGCCGAGCATGAATGAGGCTGCCTTCAGCCAGGCCAGCTAGGATCCCGCCAACCATGATTATGGTATGTCTTGGTGACCGGATGGCCTCCCTGCTTTCCCATGGGCAGGTACCCTGATCCTGTATCGGCTATTTGTCATGAGGGATCTCGCCAGGGCCTCCGTGATGATGAAAGGCATGGTGGTGATTCCCACGCGGACTGTCATGAGAGGGCTCACCACCCCCCTGGCTGTGGGAAGACGTTGCGGGTGTATTACACCTTAACTGCCAGGAGTGGTCTCACCACTACCCTGATGATGAAAGGCATCGGCGGTCGAGTGCATGCTCCCCGGATGTCAGGTACCGACGGGCTGAATCTCGCAGGCGGTACGGGGGGCTGTACCGAGAGCGTCCCCCAGGGTCCGGGCAGCCAGGCGGCGAAGTTGCTTGCGCGCATTGGCGAAAACGCCGGTGATCGCCGTCAGGGCTTCCTTGTGGGCTTCACGAATCACGAATTGGTGACGGTCCGAAAGTTTGGCGTCCAGTTCGCAACGCACTCGATGCCCGCGCGCGGGGTCGAATTCCTCGCTGATGCCGATGCGCAGGGCTAACTGGGTGTGGGGATAGCGTTGCTGGAGGCGCTCCGCCTCGGCCGTGATGTGGTGGCGGATCTTGGGGTCGAGGGCCAAGGTATCGCCACTGATGCGAATGACGGGTCTAGAATTGAGTTCAGGTCTCATCAAGGATCGTGATAACTCCGGGACAACCAGCAATCGGCAGCCATGGGTAAGGTGCGCAGGCTGGATTTGAGGTTAAAGAGACGCTGGATCAAGCCTCTGTGGGGAGGTTGTGATTTCCAAGAAACTTTGCAAGTGGACCAGGGTTGGCCCTGAAGGCGGAGGGGCGGAATCCAGACGAAGTCAGAAGGCCGGGGAGACAGTTCGTTACCCCTTCAGTGAGAAAGGATGACCCTTAGACGCAGGGAATGCAAGCCCTACGGCCTGTTGCGCTCCACCTCTGGCGGAGGTGGCCATTTCGCCTGGCAGGTTTTCTAGTCCTCGCAGGAATAGCCATGGGCAATGAGACCTTCTTCGAGATGATCCGCCGCCATGGGATGGACCAACAGGTAAGAGGCCGTATTGCCATGTTCCTCGTAGGCATCCTGGGCATCGGCCAGGGCATCTTCCCATTCATCGATACCATAATCACCTCGCCCCAGCCACATAAGGGCGACGAGTTCAGCCTGTAAGTCCGGGTCAAGATCGGCGATCGCGGCGTGGACCTCCTGGGCGGTCATGTCCTCCCGGTGATCAGCAAGGACCTGCAGGGCCCAGTCGTCCCCCGATCCATTGGGCGAATCCGGGATGACCACCTGCTCTTTTACCTGAAATTCCCGTATCTTGGCGATGATGAAGCAGATCGTTTCGATGCCAATATTGAGCATGATTGATACCCTCTTAATCCTGGTAGAAGTGTACATCTTTATCCTGGGGACTGCCTTGCATCATTGCCTTGAGTGTGGGTACGCAACCCCATGGATTTCGTAACCCTATAATATATATTAAAGATTACTTGACGTGGAAGATATCAGCGGCTTCCCTCTTCCGGGGTTCTGGGAGCCCCTACATGGAAGCCAGAGTTGGACCATATCGCAGTGGGAACAGTGCCCCACACAGGAAGTAAGTAGGAAACTTTTGGAAACTATAGTTGCGACCGAATTCTCGGTTAGATATGATGAGCATCTCAATTGCGGGGTGGAGCAGTCAGGCAGCTCGTCGGGCTCATAACCCGAAGGTCGTAGGTTCAAATCCTGCCCCCGCTACCATAAGATCAAGGGCTTACGCGCAAGCGGCAAGCCCTTTTTCATTTCTGGGTGATGTTTGTAGCCACCATGTAGCGAACCGCTACAAGTACTACTATCTCACCAGGCTCGGTCAACGCGTCCACGTCACCGCGCTACTCATCCGCGAGTACTTCGTTCGGCCGGCACCCGTCGGCAATGCGCAATGAAGTTCTTGCCCCTTTGTGCAAGATTTCGAGGATAAGGGTCTAATAACCATCAGCCTCGCCTTCGCGCCCATGGCCGGCGGGATCTGTGGCGTGCGGCACGTTCCAGGGTTGTGGTGGGTGGCACGTTCCAGGGTTGTGGTGGGTGGCTGAATCCAGGGGGGGTCGCTCGGAGTTAATCGCATGCCCTCCCTGCTGGCTGTAGAGCTGAAAAACGATGAGCGATGGGTATAATCCCCGCCCCTTACCTTTCCGTATCTTTTTGCCGGGTGCTCGTCCGTGGCCTTGAACTGCTTGTTTGCTCCCCCGAAGGTGTCGCGGGTCTTGATGCCGTTGACGGCGTCGATGGTGTTACTGGCCCTGACCCTGGTTACCGGCTGCGCTAAGGATGCGCCCAAGAATGATCTGCCGGTGATTTGCGTGGATTCACCCCGCCAGGGGAAGTGCGCGGGCAGCAAGCCGGGCTTCTATTACGACTATCCCAGCGATACCTGCCGGCCCTTCCAGTACGGCGCTTGCCATGGGCCGATGCACTTTACCAGCCGGAACCAGTGCGAGGCCACGTGCGTGGCCCGGGTCAAATGAGCCCCGCGGTGGCGGGGCATTGCTTGGTCGGCCCTCCTGGCGGCATTAGCTTCCGGCCTGGTCGCCCTCGGGCTGACCAGCGGCGGGGCGTTTGAACAAGGTGCCGTGGCACTTGGGGCAAGGGGGGATGTGACCAGGCTTGTGCATCTGGATTGCGGTGCCGCAGGCGGCGCAGAGGAGGGTGCCGGGGCCCGTGATCTCACCGGTGTGGTAGCCGACGGCCTGGCGGGCCTGCCGGGCCCAGTTCTGGAGTTGCAGGCTGGTCTGATCGGCGACGCTGCTAAACATCTCCAGCAGGCGCTCCTGCACCTGGCTGACGTCGAAGCGCCACCACTGGCGCAGGTCGGCGCCAGTCTGGGTAAGGTATTCCGCCGCCTCCTTGATGTCCCGCTCCACGTAGTCGGCCACCTTGGCGGCCTCCTCGCGGGTGAGTTCGCCCAGTTCCACCATGCTGTCCCGGGCCTTGTCCAGAAACTCCCGCAGGGCGGGAACGGTCTCATTTTCCGCCTGCTCCATGGCGGCGTGGGTGCGCTGGAGCATCTCTTCGTAGGCCTGGACCAGCTTGTCTTTGGGGTTGGGTTCTTCCGTCATGGTGGTCACCGGTTGGCGTTGGGGTGAAAGGGAGGGAGCTAAGGGCGATTGGATGCCGGGGCTGGGCTTGGCCTCTGATTCAAGTTTGCCCAATCGGGGGGAAATGGCAAGAGCGAGGGGACTGAACCAGTTCGCTGGCAGGCCGATCAGTCCTGTTCCTCATAGCGATAGCCGACGCCGTAGACGGAGTGGACCCATTCCTGGTCGGTGGACAGCTCTTCGAGCTTGCGGCGCAGCTTCTTGATGTGACTGTCGATGGTACGGTCGGAGACGACCCGGTGGTCGCGGTAGATGAGCGCCATGAGGCGGTTGCGGGAAAAGATACGCCCTGGGCTGGCGTAGAGGGTGGCGAGGAGGCTGAATTCCACCGCGGTTAGCTCGACGGTGCGGCCCTGCCAGTGGACGCGGAGGGTGGGTTCGTCCAGGTGAAGGGCGGCGGGGCCGGGGCTCGCGACCAGGGAGTGCGCGCCGCTTAGACCGATGCCGGTGGTCGGGGTTGGCGCCGCCCCGGTAAGGCCGGTGCTGCTAGTGGAGGCTGGCGTCGCCCCCGTCAAGCCGCTGCCAGTCGGGCTAGTAGTGGCGGCACCTGCCTGGCGGGCGGGAGCGGTGGCGTCGGCGCCGATTATTGAAGCGCCCGTGCCGTTGGGGGAGTATCCGGTTGGCGGGGTCTGAAAACGCCGCAGTACCGCCTTGACCCGCGCCACCAGCTCCCGCGGACTGAAGGGTTTGCATAGATAGTCGTCGGCGCCCAGTTCCAGGCCCAGTAGGCGGTCGATCTCTTCGACCCGGGCGGTGGTCATGATGATGGGCACCGCGCTGAAGGCCCGCAGGTCACGACAGACGTCCAGGCCATCGCGGCCCGGTAGCATGAGGTCGAGGATGACCAGGGCGGGCTGGTGGGCGCGGACCCAGTCGACGACGCCGGTGCCTTCCCCCAGGATGTGGCTGCTGTAGCCGGCGAGGGTAAGGTAGTCGGCGACAAGGCGGGCGAGGCGTTCTTCATCTTCGACGATGAGGATAGTGGCCGGATTTGCGGCGTGGGTGGTGCCCATGGCGGAGTTAGCGCCCGCGATGGGATTGCCCGTGGCCGTAGATGTGCTCTGAATAACGTTGCCGAAGTGGCTGGCGCTGCTTGACGGGAGGGGGGCGGACGTCTGTGCGGGGGTGTCCGTCGCGGTTGGGTAGGGGGCTGGGTCGGGTCCGAGTACGGTCATGGCGCGTTACCTTCGAGGGGCAGGCGGAGGCGGAGCCAGAGACCACCCAGGGGGGAGGAATGGGCGGCAATGTCCCCCCCATGGGCGGTGGCGATATTGCGGGCGATGGTGAGGCCAAGCCCAGCCCCGCCGGTGTGGCGGGCGCGGGAGGCATCGACGCGGTAGAGACGCTCGAAGAGGTGGGGCAGGGCCTCCGCCGGCACCCCGGGGGCGCTGTCCTGGAAGTCGATGACCAGCCAACCCCACTCCCTCCCCCCTGACGGAGGAGCGCTGGGCGGTGAGGGAGGGTTGAGGGCGGGAGTGATCTGGCGACTCGCCGTCCTATCCTGCTCCTTCCCCCTTGGTGGGTGTGGGCTGGGGAGAGGGGGGGCGGCGGGCCCCGACGCCGTCCGCCTCGAGGCGAGACTCAGGCCGATCCGCAACTCTCCGCCAGCATCCGTGTACTGGAGGCTGTTGCGCAACAGGTTGCGAAACAGTTGGGACAGCCGCTGGCCGTCGCCATGGAGGCGAAGGTGATGGTTGGAGAATTGGCTGGCGAGATGATCGGAGAGCCTTCCGGGGTCGTCGGGTGGCGCCGGTATGCCATCGAGATCAGCGGGGTTGCTCTGCCAGGGGAGGAAGCCCCCCCGCCGCGGTAGCCGGTCGTCCAGGTGCAGGTCGATGCCCGCGGCAGCGAACCGGGGTCGGAAGGCATCCAGGTCCGACTCCAGGATTTCGAGCGGATCCAGATCCGTCTTGCGGTAGCTGAGGGCGCCAAGGTCCGTCATGGACAGCTCGTGGAGGTCCTCCACCAGGCGCCCAAGGCGGAGGGTGTCAGCGTGAAAGGCGGCGAGGGTGCGGGCGTTGAGGGGGCGGACGCCGTCCTGGGCGGCCTCGATCTCGGCCTGGAGCAGGGCAAGGGGGGTGCGCAGTTCGTGGGCGATGTCGGCGACCCAGCGGCGCCGGGCCTGTTCGTTGGCTTCCAGGGTCTGGGCCAAGGCATTGAGGTCACGGCCCAGGCGGCCCAGTTCGTCGTCGCCCTGGCTGGGGGTGCGGGCGGCATAGTCGCCGGAGGCCAGGCGGCGGGCGGTGTCCTGGAAGGCGCGCACGGGCCGGGTCAGGCGGTGGGCCAGGGGGAAGGCGAAGAGGGCGGAAAGGGTGACCATGGCCAGGGCGATAAGCAGCAGGGCCTGGGTCTGGCTCTCCTTGAATTGGAGCTCGCTGGATTCGGGCAGGTAGGGGCCGGGGATCAGGGCCAGTTCGCCGATCCGCTGACCGTCCAGACGCAGGGGGAGGCGTGGGGCGCCGGGCAGCAATTCGGTCCGTGCCTGGATGGGCTTGCCCTCGGCGTCGAGGAGCATGAGGCGGTAGGAAAAGAAGAGGGGCCGGCCACCGGGGCGCCGGGCCTCTTCCACCAGGGCGGTGGGGGGCCAGATGCCAGGTTCCTCGTCGCGATGGCGCATCAGGCGATCCCGCAAGCGCTGGGGTCCGCCGTCCTGGGCCTCGTCCCGGAGCGGGTTGGGGCCGTGACGGGGACCGCCCATCATCCGGCCCCAGCCCCAGCCCATGCCACCACCACCCCGGCTGTCCATACCATCGGCCCCGTCAGCGCTCGGGTTGCCTATCAGGTCACCCATCATGCCCCTGGCCGGGGGTCCTTGCCGGGGATAGGGGGTCGGACGGGCGTAGTCGATGAGGATGCTAATCCAGATGCCTTTGTCCGCGGCGATGCGGTCCCAGCCCCCATCGGCGCGATAGCGTTCCACCAGGCGCTCGGCGATCTGCTCCAGGCGCTCCTGCTGGCGGGTCTCGGCGAATTCCACCAGGCCGTTGTTGAAGGACCAGGCCATGAAGGCGTGCATGCCGGCCACCGCCAGGGAGCCGGCGGTGAGCAGGGTCAGGAAAAGCTTGGTGCGGATGGAGAGACTCAACATGATGCCATTATGGCGGGTGAGGGTGCAGGAAGTATGAAAAGGCACCCAGGCACGAGGGCACTGGGGCACTGAGGTAGAGAGGAATTGAGGGGATGAGCTATTGAGGCACTATGGCGCTCAGGTACAAGGGCGCTGAAGTCAGGGATGGGATGGTGATTAGGTGGCGCTCCAGGCGCTGGACATCCTCCGGGGCGTTGAGGTTGAGGAAGGCCTCCGGGCAGTCGCTGAAGTCCGCGATGGCGGGGTGGTGAAGGGCCTGCCAGGCATCCAAGCGGCGCTCTCCGGCCGCCAGGTAGGCTCGCAGGTCGGGGAGCAGGGCGCGGGAGACTAGGGCATGTACCGGTTGGATGCGCTGTCCGTCCCAGGCGACGGCGAGGTTGCTTCCGGCGCTGGCGCTAGCGGAACGGAAGTAATCTGCGCTGGCGCTACCGACGGGAGCGCTACCGACCGGGGCGCAACCCGTACTGGGGCCATTGACCCTGGCGCTACCGAGGGGGATCAGTGCGGATACCAGGCGCGCGGCCAGGTCGACGGGGGGCAGGGGGGCGTCACAGGGGAGGGTGAGTAGCCAGGGGGTCTCCGCCAGGGTCAAGGCAGCGGCGATACCCGCCAGGGGACCCTGGAAACCGGCCAGGCCGGCGCCACCGGCCTCGTCCCCGATTACCGGGCAGCCGAAGGCGGCGTAGGCCGCCTGGTTACGGTTGGCGCTGATGAGGATGCTCCCGACCTGGGAGCTCAGGGCCTCGATGACCCAGGCGATGAGGGGACGCCCGGCCAGGGGGATTAGCCCCTTGTCCTGGCCCCCCATGCGTCGGGCGCGGCCACCGGCGAGGATTAGGCCGGTGATGCGGTCTCGCATCGGGAATGATTGGGTAGGGGTAGCGGGAAGATTTACCATGCCGGATCGACTTGGGGGCTGGTGGTACCTGGTGGTCCCAGGGTCACTGATCCTGCACAACCAGGCTCTCTTCCCGGGATCCTGGCCGTCTTTAACATCCCCGAACCTGCCGAGCCTTGCCGAATCCCACCTGCGGCAGGGTGAATCCCTTGCCCCTGCTCAGCTATCCGAGCCATCTTGGGCACCGGAGGCGCGTCCGCTGGTGGCTTCCTGAACTTCGTAAATGGCGCTGGAATCCAGCTCGCCGTGTCCTCGTCCGACCAGGGCGTTGAGATACTGGGCGGCGAGGGCGGTGCCGGGGAGGGCGAGGCCAAGTTCCTGGGCGGCCTCCAGGACCAGGCGCAAGTCCTTCTGGTGCAAGCGGGCCTTGAAACCCGGGGCGAAGTTGCGCTCGATCATGCGTTGGCCGTGCATCTCCAGGACCTTGCTCCGGGCGGAGCCACCGAGGAGGGCGGCGCGGACGTTGACGGGGTCGACTCCGGCGGCCCGGGCAAGCAGCAGGGCCTCGCCAACCCCGGCCAGGGTCTGGGAGATGACCACCTGGTTGCAGGCCTTGCACACCTGACCGGCACCCTGACCGCCGACATGGACGATGTTGCGGCCCAGGACCTGGAAAAGGGGCAGGACCCGGGCGAAGGCGGCTTCTTCGCCCCCGACCATGATGGACAGGTGGCCATGAATGGCCCCGGTCTCGCCGCCGGAGACGGGGGCATCGAGCATCTCGACGCCGTGCGCGGCCAGGCGCCGGGCCATGACCCGGGTGGCGGCGGCGGAGATGGTGCTCATGTCCACCACCACCAGGCCGGGCCTGGCCCCCGCCAGGACCCCTTCGTGACCGAGGATGACATGCTCAACGTCCGCCGTGTCGGCGACCATGGTGAAGAGGATCTCCACCTGACGGGCCACTTCGGCGGGGCTGGTGCAGGCGATGGCGCCGGCGGCCACCAGGGGCCCCATCGATTCGGCCCGACGGGCATGGACGAAGAGGGGATAGCCGGCCTGACGCAGGTTCAGGGCCATGGGTCGGCCCATGATACCCAGGCCGATGAATCCGATGGGTTGGTTCGGGAGGCTGGTGGGATGGTTGCTTGGTTCCGTCACGGCAGGGTCCTCAATGCGGTTGGCCCGGGTCAAGTTCCGGGTGAAATCTGGGTGGGAGCTACCTCTCATCCTGAAGGAGGGTGCAGATCCAACAGGGGCGGTTTTCCGGGCTCATTGGGGGTTCCTCTTCAGGGCATCGACACTAGGGATAATGTATAACGAATAGACTTACCCTTGCCTTTGTGGCGGGGCCGGCGAAAATTACATAAGGCCATGCCTGGGAGGCAATGAGGAGGCAGTGATGAAGAAGAACGACAAACCCGCCGCCGTCATTATGACCTTGCTGGTCTGGGGCCTGGCGGGAGCCCTTTTTGGCGGGCTCTTCGCCGCCCTCTATGGCCTGCTGTTGCTGAGCGAACTGGCGGCCTGGCAGGCGGTACTGTTCGGTACCCTGATCGCGGCGGTCACGACGACCGCCTTCTACAGCTCCATGCCCGTGGCCCTGGCGGGGAGCATGGCGGGGGTTCTGGGTTCCGTCGGGAGCCTGATGGCGGTGGGGTCCGGGGTTAGCCTGGCCCTTATCACTGGGGTGGCGGGTGCCATGGGGCTGGTCACGGGCTCCCTCTATGCCTGGCTGAGCCAGGGTGGGGAGCGCCCCCTGGCGGAGAGTCTGGCCGGGCTGGTGTGCGGCCTCGTGGCGGGAGGTCTCCTGGCCTTGCTCCTGGCCCTCTTGGGACCGATTCTGGCCATGGCGGTGATGGCGGCCATGATCGTGGCTGTCGTTGGTGGCCTCTTTCAGGTGGCGGAAAAAATCCTGGTCAGTCACATCGTTCGCTGGTGTCCGCACGTGATTTCGGCGCCCGTGGTGGCGGGGGTCATCGCCGCCGTCATCGGCGCGAGCTTCTGGGTCATGGGCGGGGCCACCGGGTTGGGCCCCAACCTGGGGGCCAGCCTGGCGGGCGTCCTGGACGAGATTCCCAGCGGGATGATCGGGGGACTGATCGGTGGGGCCGTCACCAGCATTCTGCTGGAGATCCTCGGCGCCCACCTGGAGGATCACGAACAGGCGGTTTGATGGCCGCTATCAGTCGAAGCCGCAGGGCAAGCCGGACAGGGCCATGGCGATCTCGGACTCGTCGTAGGTCAGTTCCTGGAGCTTGCCGGCCATGAAGTCCATGTAGGCCGGCATATCGAAGTGGCCGTGGCCGCAGAGGTTGAAGAGGATGGTCTTGGCCTCACCGGACTCACGGCACTTTTCCGCCTCCTCGAGGGCGGCGCAGACGGCGTGGTTGGCCTCGGGGGCGGGGATGATGCCCTCGGCCTTGGCGAAGCGCACCCCGGCGGCGAAGGTATCGAGCTGGCTGTAGGCCCGCGGGGCGATGTAGCCGTGCTTGGTGAGGTGGCTGATCTGGGGCGCCATGCCGTGGTAGCGCAGACCGCCGGCGTGGAAGCCCGGCGGCATGAAGCTGGAGCCCAGGGTATACATCTTGACCAGGGGGGTGAGGTGGGCGGTGTCGCCGAAGTCGTAGGCGAACTTACCCTTGGTCAGGGTCGGGCAGGCGGACGGCTCCACGGCGATGAACTGGATGTTGCCGCCCTCGCGCAACTGCTTGCCGAGGAAGGGGAAGGCCAGGCCGGCGAAGTTGCTGCCGCCACCCGTGCAGCCGATGACCAGGTCCGGCCAGTCGCCGGCCATCTCCAGTTGCTTCATGGACTCCTGTCCGGTGACGGTCTGGTGCAGCAGGACGTGGTTGAGCACGCTGCCCAGGGCGTACTTGGTGTCATCGCGCTGCACGGCCATCTCCACCGCCTCGCTGATGGCGATGCCGAGGCTGCCATTGCTATCCGGGTGCTCGGCGAGGATGGCGCGGCCCGATGCGGTCTGGTCCGAGGGGCTGGGGATACACTGGGCACCGAAGGCCTCCATGAAGGCACGGCGGTAGGGCTTCTGGAAATAGCTCACCTTGACCATGAAGACGATGATCTCGAGGCCGAAGAAGTTGCCCGCCAGGGCCAGGGAGGAGCCCCACTGGCCGGCGCCGGTCTCGGTGGTGATGCGCTTGACCCCTTCTTCCTTGTTGTAGAAGGCCTGGGGGATGGCGGTATTGGGCTTATGGCTGCCGGCGGGGCTGACGCCCTCGTACTTGTAATAAATGCGGGCCGGGGTACCCAGGGCCCTCTCCAGCCGCCGGGCGCGGAAGAGGGGGGAGGGCCGCCATTGACGCAGGACATCCCGGACCGGGCCTGGGATCTCGATCTCCCGTTCCGCGCTCATCTCCTGCTCGATGACGGCGCGGGGAAAGATGGGGGCCAGGTCATCGGGGGTGATGGGTTCCTTGGTACCCGGATGGAGCACGGGGTCCAGGGGAACCGGCAGGTCGGCATTGATGTTGTACCAGGACTTGGGCAGGTCCTGCTCATCGAGCAGGTATTTGATCGTGTCGGACATGGGCGGCCAGGACCTCTCCATT
>SBFV01000343.1 GCA_006227775.1 Gammaproteobacteria bacterium
TGGCCTCCTCTGAATGCGGAGGCCAGCATGGTGGACCCCCTTAACGACTCGAACCTGCAGGGGATAGTGGAAGCGATCTGCGCCAAGGGCTGTCGGCGGGTTTGGCGGGATATCGCGGCCCTGGAGGCCGGCAATCCGCCCATCGAGGCCCAGGGCCTCAGCCGCGCCGATCGCGACCGCCTGTTAGCGGAACTCAAGGCGATCATGGCCGTTTACGACAGTTGCCGCTCGGCGCCCGAGCCGTCCCCCGGTCCCCCCCACGCGGACTGACCCCCTGCGGGGCCTGGCCCCGGAAAGGGGGTATCCTTCGCGCCGATCCCCTACCCTGTCCTTCCCCTTCCCTGATGTATTGAATCCTATGCCGAACATCGTCGACCAGATCAGCCGTGAACTCGCCGCGCGCCCCGCCCAGGTGGCGGCCGCCGTCCAGCTTCTCGACGAGGGGGCCACGGTGCCCTTCATCGCCCGTTATCGCAAGGAGGTGACCGGCGGCCTGGACGACGTCCAGTTGCGTCACTTGGAGGAGCGGCTGGGCTACCTGCGGGAGCTGGAGGAGCGCCGGGACCTGGTCCTGCGCGGCATCGCCGAACAGGGCAAGCTGACCGATGACCTCAAGGGGGAAATCCTGGCCGCCGATACCAAGCAGCGCCTGGAGGACCTCTACCTGCCTTACAAGCCCAAGCGTCGCACCAAGGCCCAGATCGCCCGGGAGGCGGGGCTGGAGCCCCTGGCCCTGGGCCTGCTGGAGGACCCGACTCAGGACCCCCAAGAGCGGGCGGGGACCTTCGTCGACGCCGCCAAGGGGGTGGCCGACACGGCCGCGGCCTTGGAAGGGGCACGTCAGATCCTCATGGAGCGCTTCGCCGAGGACCCGGCGCTCACCGGCCGGCTGCGGGAGGGCCTCTGGGAACGGGGCTGGTTGCGCTCCACCTGCATCCCCGGCAAAGAGCAGGAGGGCGGCAAGTTCTCCGATTACTTCGACTTCAGCGAGGCCCTGGACAAGATCCCCTCCCACCGCGCCCTGGCCCTGTTCCGCGGTCGCAACCAGGGGGTGCTGGCCCTCGACCTGCTGCCGGGTGAGCCCGGGACGGAGGGGGAGGATGCGGACGCGGTCTGGATCCAGACCCTGGCCGCCCACTTCGGCATCCAGGATCGTGGCCGGCCGGGGGATGCCTGGCTGCGGGAGACGGCGCGCAAGGCCTGGCGCATCAAGCTCTTCACCCGCCTGGACCTGGACCTCAAGTCGCGCCTGCTGGTGGCGGCGGAGGAAGAGGCGATCCGCGTCTTCGCCCGCAATCTCTCGGCCCTGCTCCTGGCCGCCCCCGCCGGCCGGCTGCCCACCCTCGGCCTGGACCCGGGGCTGCGCACCGGGGTCAAGGTAGCGGTGGTGGACGGCACCGGGCGCGTCGTCGCCACCGATACCATCTATCCCCATGCCCCCCGCAACCAGTGGGACGCCAGCATCGCCCGCCTCGCCAACCTGGCACGGGACCATGGCGTCAAGCTGATCAGCATCGGCAATGGCACCGCCTCCCGGGAGACGGACCGCCTGGCGCGGGACCTGATCAAACGCCATCCGGAGCTGGGCCTGCGTTCCCTGGTGGTCAGCGAGGCCGGGGCCTCGGTCTATTCCGCCTCCGAGTACGCCTCTAAGGAGCTGCCGGAGCTGGACGTCTCCCTGCGCGGCGCCGTGTCCATCGCCCGCCGGTTGCAGGACCCCCTGGCGGAACTGGTCAAGATCGAGCCCAAGGCCATCGGCGTCGGCCAGTACCAGCATGACGTCAACCAGTCCCAGCTCGCTCACACCCTGGAGAAGGTGGTGGAGGACTGCGTCAACGCCGTGGGCGTTGACCTCAACACCGCCTCGGTGCCCCTGCTGACCCAGGTCTCGGGCCTCAGCCGTGGCCTGGCGGAGAACATCGTCCGTCACCGCGAGCAGCACGGTGCCTTCCCCAACCGCGCCGCCCTCAAGGCCGTGCCCCGCCTGGGGGACAAGACCTTCCAGCTCTGCGCCGGCTTCCTGCGCGTCCCGGATGGGGATGAGCCCCTGGACGCCTCCGCCGTCCACCCCGAGGCCTACCCGGTGGTGCGGCGCATCCTCACCCGGGCCGGCAAGGGCATCCGCGAACTGATCGGCGACGTCGCCACCCTGCGCCGTCTGGAGCCGGCCCAATTCACCGACGACCAGTTCGGCTTGCCCACGGTCAAGGACATCCTGGCGGAGCTGGAAAAGCCAGGCCGTGACCCGCGGCCTGAGTTCAGGGCGGCGGAATTCCAGGAAGGGGTGGAGACCCTCGATGACCTGCGGGCGGGGATGGTGCTGGAGGGGACCGTGACCAATGTCACCAACTTCGGTGCCTTCGTCGACATCGGCGTCCACCAGGATGGCCTGGTGCACATCTCGGCCCTGGCGGACCGTTTCGTCAAGGACCCCCACGAGGTGGTCAAGACCGGCGATCTGGTCAAGGTCAAGGTGCTGGAGGTGGACAAACCCAGAAAACGCATCGCCCTGAGCATGCGCCTGGGAGATCCGGTGGAGACGCGGACCCGGTTGCAGGCGGGTCGTGACCGGGTCGCGGCCAGGGTCGCGCCTAGAACCGGGCCGGAGGTGGACAGGGGAAGCCGGCCAGGGGCGGAGCGCGGGCGCCCCGCGGGGGAACGCGGGGATCGCGGCCTACGGGGAGAGGGAAAGACAGGACAGGCCCCGGGGGGCTCCCAGCCCGCACCGGCTTCCGGGGCCATGGCCCACGCCTTCTCCCAGGCCCGGAAAACCCGCTAGCAACCCTGAGGGCATCTGGGCGATAACCCTTTGGTCAGGGCCCCAGACGTGCTATCTCATTGTGACTGAAGCTCTCCAGATTCATCACCGAGAGATTTTTGCCCGGCCTCGGAGGCGGGAGCCGGGGGTTAGCCGCGGGGGAACCTGAAGAGCGCGGCGGTCCCGGGAGGGGAGTGGGACTCAGGCCGCCTTCTTCTCCTCCGTCTGGATCTCAAGGCTGCGGATCAAGGGGTAGAGGTGCTCGGTCTCGCGTTCGATCCGATCGAGGACCAGGTCGAACATCTGGTTGGTATCCTCCAGGAAACGGGCGTGGTCCTTGATCCGCAGGCATTGATGGGGCGGCGAGCAATAATGCTTCAGGTAATCGGCGAAGATGCGCTTGATCTCGGACGAGCCGGAGAGAAAGCGGTTGGCGGTATTGCGCACCGTCTGCGCCTCGTGGGAGAGCAGTTGGCGACAGAATTCCCGGTCGACCTGCTCCATGTGCTTTTTCACCAGCTTGACGTAATCGAAGAAGAGGTTTTCCACGATCTTGGTGTCACACATGAAGCGATCTTGGATGAGATAGCGGAATACGTTGTTTTTTTCCGTAATATCATGAATTTCTTGGTGCAGACTGGCAAAGCTGGCCATCGGGTTAGCTCCTTTGGTGGGCCGGTGTTCGGGAGATTGGCGGCCGGGTCTTTTTGCTGAGGACAGGTAGTGGTACGGCAGGGGAGAGGATCGGGCACGGGGGCTGGGACCCAGGCTTGGCGCCCCACGACATGGGCGCTGAGTTTAGCCTAGCCACCAGGACCGTGCCATGGTTTTGACCGGCACCCGGGGTCGGGACTTGATCCAGCTCAAGGCGAATTCCCTCGGCCCGTATTGTCATACCGGGTTGATATAAACGCGCAGCACGCTTCTCGGTCAGGCCCACAAGGAGCCAGGGGCGACTGGCCGGGGTGTCGTCCACGGGAATGGGGTCGTCCAGCCTGGGGGGACCTCCTGGGCTTGTCCCCCGCCAAACGTCACCCGATCCGTGTTAGCCATCAGTTTATCTGCGTTGTCTAGAATTTCTGCCAAGTCCGGAAGGGGGAGCAGGGTATGAAAGGCGCGAATGCGGGGGAGGCCGACCACAATAGGGGCTCTTCGTCCCGTTGGTTGAATCGGTACCTGGCCAAGATGGGGGGGCGGGCTTCTTCCGGGCCCTCCTCCGTGGCCTGGGGTGAGATCCTGTGGTCCTGGGTGGGTGCCTTCGGGGGTATCGGCGCCCTGAGTCTGCTCAATCAGGCCCGCGTGACGGCCACCGACAATCTGCTCCTGATCGGTTCCCTCGGTGCCTCCGCGGTCCTGGTCTTTGGCGCCCCCCGCAGCCCGCTGGCCCAGCCCCGCAATCTGGTCGGTGGACACCTGCTGTCCGCGACCATCGGCGTCCTTTGTTATGTGATGGTGGGAGACTGGCCCTGGCTGGCCGCCCCCTTGGCCGTTGCCACCGCCATCGCCCTCATGCACCTCAGCCGCACCCTCCATCCTCCTGGGGGCGCCACGGCCCTCATCGCCGTTGCCGGTTCCGACCAGGTCCATGCCCTGGGCCTGACATTCGTCGTCATGCCCGTGGGGGTCGGGGTACTGGTGCTGCTGGTGGTCGCTCTGCTAGTCAACAACCTCTCCCCTCAGCGCCAATACCCCGAGCACTGGCTGTGACCCGGGGAGGCGTGAAGGGAAGAGGGAGGCGGGATAAAAAAAGGCCCGGCCGTGGCCAGGCTTAAGCGGAGGAAACTAGACGCAGCCGGTAGGCTTGGGGAGACCACCCCATTTGCAGATCAGCTTCATGGGGCCCTTCTTGAAGACGTCGTACAGCTCCTTGGTGGAGATGTTGAGTTCCTTGGCGAACTTACGGATGGGGGGGACGACCCCGTCGTTTTCGTACATGTCGCGGGCCTCGCGGATGTAACCCATTATCCGCTCGTCGATTTCGAAATCGTCGGCCTTGGCGAGTTGGACGGCGACTTCCTCGCTCCAGTCATCGCGGTTGATGAGAAAACCCTCGCCATCCACGGGAACGCTGACGGACATCTTGAACCTCCGGTTGAAAACTTACTAAATTACTGTGATAACTGAACGGGAGATGGTGCCCCTCCCCGGGGATTCCAAGGCCCGGTCACCTGGGAAGGGGGGCTTCAGGAGGGACGGGAGGCCCGTTCCCGCTCGATGGCATCCAGGACCCCATCCCAGAATCGCAGGCGGGCGCAGATGGCTTCCTCGGCCGCGGTTTCGGCCTCCTCGATCCGGCTGGGATCGCCCGCGCAGACTTGATCCAGCAGGCGCAAGGACAGGGGCCCGTGCAACTCACCATCCAGGTGGATGTGCCGCTCAAGGTAGTAATGGAAGCCGGGTGCCTGGTCGATGGTCAGGCCGCTTTGGGCGATGAAGCGGCGGAACATGTCCGGGATCACCTGTTCCCGCCCCAAGGCTAGGGCCGCGGCAACCTCGTGGGGTTTGTCCTCGTTGATGAAGGCGAAGGTGGTCTCGACGAAATAGCGGGCGGGCAGGGGGACCAGATCGGAGTAAAGGGCGGCGTCCACCCCCTGTTCCCGCACCCGGGCGATAAAGCGATCCGCCAGACCACCGTCACCCCCGATCTCCGTCAAGGCCCGCGCGTACAACTCGAAGTGACTGGCGTAGCCCGCCTCTTCGTCGCCAGGGGCCAGGTCCGATTCCTCTTCCAGCACCAGTTGGTTGATGAAGCGCTTCAGGGCAGTGTCGCCCCCAGGCAGCCAGGGGACCTGAGCGGGGGCTAGGTACCGCTGCATGTACTTGACCAGGGACATGAAGTCCCAGACCGAAAAGAGGTGGTGGCTCATGAAGACCCGCAGGTCATCCAGGGACCGCAGGGAGGCGTAGATAGGATGAGCGTCCAGCCGCTCCCGTAAGGGTTTCAGGTGATCGAGAGAGAGTTTCGCCAAGGTGTTGTCCTCCGAAGGGCGCCCGCCGCCGACGCCGCCAGGCGCCAGGGCTGGGTTACGGCGGCAAGTTTCCCCGCGATCATAAGCAATTGCAAATATACTTGGGGCCATGAACCAGGCCTATCCCCTCGCCTTCGTCATCGGCCTGCTCAGTGCCCTGCATTGCATCGGCATGTGCGGTGGCATCGCCGGGGCGCTGAGTCTGTCCTTGCCGGTGACCCGGCGCTCCCAGACGCGGGTGCTGATGAGCTACCTGGTGGCCTTCAATCTGGGACGGGTTCTGAGCTATGCCCTGGCCGGCGCCTTGTTCGGCTCCCTGGGGGGCTTTCTGCTGGTTTCCGGTCATCTCTGGCTGCACGACGCCTTGAGATGGCTCGCCGCCCTGGTCATGGTCGGGGCTGGCCTCGCCATCGCCGGCTGGCTGCCTCGGCTCGAGGGCCTGGAAAAAATCGGCGCGCCCGTCTGGCGGTTGCTGGAGCCCTGGGGTCGACGCCTCTTGCCCGTCGATACGCTGCTCAAGGCCGGCCTTTATGGCGCCGTCTGGGGCTGGCTGCCCTGCGGTCTGGTCTACAGCGTGCTGATCTGGTCGCTCGCGTCGGGCAGCATGTCGGCCGGCGCGCAGTTGATGCTCGCGTTCGGCCTCGGCACATTGCCGAACCTGCTGCTGATGGGCGCGCTCGCGGCGCGGCTGGGCAGCTTCGTGCGCCAGCCCTGGCCGCGGCGTGTCGCCGGCGGCCTCGTGCTGGTATGGTCTGTGGTGATGCTGGCGCGCGCCTTCAGCGCGTGAAGAACTGCTGGCGGAATTGCACCTGATAGCTTTCCGATTCGCCCTCCGGGCGGACGTCGAGCTGGAAATGCAGGAGTTCCTCGTTGCCGACGCCGAAATCCGCGATGTAGTAGATCGCATTGGGTTCGCGGATCTCGCGCAGGTTCAGTTCGCGCTGCTGGCCGGTCAGCGTTCGCGCGCTGCCCGTGACCGCCGCCGAGACCGGCTGCCCGGGCGCCCCCAGCACCTTGCGCAGCACCACGACGTTCAGCAGGGCATGGTTGCCGCTGCGCTTGATCTTGTATTCGGTGGCGACCTTGGGCGGGAGCAGGTCCGTGGTCAGGGCATTGAAGTGCACGACGTAGTCGCCGAAATCCTGGGAACTCTCCGCGCGCGCGCCCAGTGCGACCAGGCACAGGCAGGCAAGCCCCAGCAGCTGCAGATACTTATTGGTATTTTGCATGGCGGTTCTCCTTGGGTGATCCGTTAGGAGAACTATAGATCAAGGGGCGCGGTTCGTGGTGATGGGCGCAGGCCGGGTTCGGCGCCGCATCCGGTGATTCCGCGGCATCCTTGACATACCAACGGAGGCAGTCACCCGAATCCCGAATCCCGGGCCTTACCCCGCCGCTGCGATCGGCTCGCCTTCGGACTCGTCGTCGGCATCCGCCAGCGGGCGCTGAAGGGTCGC
>SBFV01000104.1 GCA_006227775.1 Gammaproteobacteria bacterium
GATACCACCCCCGATCATCGAGGACGAGCACCTTGACTTTTTCGACTGGGATCTGATCCCCATTGAACCGGCGACCCAGTCCCCCGCGAAAGTCAGCAGGCCGCCCAAGGTGACCGCCGGTGAGCAGGCCGACCATGGACGGGAGGAAAAACGCCCGTCCACCCTACCCATCACTCCTCCGACCGAGGCCCCGATCTCCACCCCCGTGGTGGAAACCAGGCCAAACTCGGTGCCCTCAACACCGGGGAAGGATAGCGGCGAGCTTCCCGAGCACCGCTCGACCGCGCCCCTCCTCGAATCCGCCATCTCCATCTTGGCAACGACCGAAGAACCGCCGGCCGTGGAACTCGAGCCCACATCCGTCCCCGAAGAGGCAGAGACCGAGAAGACGGGTAAGCCCCGCTCTCGTCGCCGGCGTGGTGGTCGTGGGCGCCGTGGGCGAGGGACCGGTGCTGAAACCCCACCCACGGAAGAGTCAGCAACGGAGGAGGCGGAAGCCGAGGTCCCGACGTCCCCCAGCCTGACGGGGTCGGAGTCTAAGATGGGGCAGGTTTCACGGAGTCGCGAGGGAGTTGCCTGGATACCCGACCAGCCCACCGCTCAACCTGACACGGAGTCAACCCCGGAACGACGGAAAATTTCACCACCCGCTGCCAGCTTGCCAATGACCGAGGCAGAAGGGTCAATCCCCGCCGCCCAGCCGAACAGCCCGCGCCGCAAGCGGCCCATCACCGAAGACAATGCTCCGGTGGATTCACCTGCCGTGGCCACGGTCGAGGACGACATGGCCGCGACGACCAGCGAACGGCCCGCCGTCGCGTCAGCCCAACCATCGGCGCCGATGGCTGAGGATGAGCCGATAGGACCCAGCTTCAGAAGCGAGATGGGAAGGGGGGTTAACCCCGCTCCTCCGGCCGATGAAGCAAAGGGCTCGCCCCCACCCGAGGGCGAGGAGCGGCCCCCTCTCAGGACCAGAGCGGGAGACCGATCCGCGGCCGCCCCGTCCAGCAGAGTACCTGAAACCGCGGCTGAAGCGGATTTAGGCTCGGATTCAGCCACCCCACCACCCAAAGCCAAAGAGGCCAAGCCCAAAGCCGGTAAGTCCGGCGACGCCGCCCAGGTCGGAGAAGCGCCCACTTCTGACCCGCCAGGCCCCGTAGTGGGAATTGGGGAGTAAGGCAAGCCACCCTTCGGGGTGCCAGTTGATCGATCCTTACACGCGACCCTTTCCCCCCGCTCCCAAGGGAGCGGGGGGGCGTCACGAGGCCGGGGCTCGACCGGCCAATCAGGGCCAGCGCCGCCGAATATCGTCCAACAAGCCGAGGGCGGCCGCTTCCACCATGTCGAAGACCTGTTCAAACCCCCCAGCCCCGCCGTAATAGGGATCCGGGACTTCGCCTATGCCCAAATCTGGCGCGAAGTCCATGAACAGTCTTAACTTCTGGCGGTGTTGCGCAGGGCAGAAGGCCAGCAGGTCCTCATAATTGTCGCGATCCATCGCCAGAACATAGTCGTAGATCTCGAAATCTTCCTTCGCCACCCGCCGGGCGCGCAGATCGCTAAGATCAATCCCCCGCATCAGCGCCGTCGCGCGCGCACGGGGGTCCGGCGGCTGACCGATATGGTAGCCATGGGTCCCGGCGGAATCGATCTGGATGGCACGATCGTATCCTTCGGCGCGCACCAGATGACGGAACACGCCTTCCGCCGTCGGAGATCGACAGATGTTTCCCATGCAGACAAACAACACATGAACCCTGGCCTCTGCGTTCATATTTCCAACTCCGTAAATGACTTGACGCGAAAGCGGCTGC
Source organism: Gammaproteobacteria bacterium (assembly GCA_006227775.1). Lineage (GTDB taxonomy): Bacteria > Pseudomonadota > Gammaproteobacteria > Chromatiales > Chromatiaceae > M0108. Next base: position 1,815 of record SBFV01000104.1, read on the forward strand.
GTCCGCGGAGCGAGCGGCGATGACCCGTCAGGGGTGCCGTGGCGAGACGAAGGGAACCGCCCACGGATGACCGAGATTGGGTCTTATGGACCGGGATCATAGCATTGCCGGTGGACGCTATAACGACCCCCCAGAAGGAAGTCTGGCGAGTAACAATGAGTTCAAGGAAAGGAGATAATCATGCCGTCGATGTTCGCGCACTTTTTGGGTGCAGATCTGCGGCTTGCTCCTCTTCCCGGTGCATCCTTTTCTTTCCGGTGCAGAATAGGGGGCATGTTCCCAATCGCGTGGCAGATTGCGGCTCCCCGTGAAATACCGCTAACAATTTCTACGATTAGGGCAAGAAATTTAGGCGATTCACAGCATTCGGACGCTATCTCTCGTCTTCCTTTCCTCGATACAGCGATCCGCGATTCAACTCGACAGGCAAGATATTGGCTGGCATAGATACTGCAAGCGGATAAATGCGGGACGGAATCTCTCTCGCGTTTCCGTTCTCTGACCTCCTCAGTGGTGAATTGCCCCACCTCCCAGTGGGGCTTTTTTTTGTTGGCTTGCTGCTGCCCTGAGGGTAGTGGAAACGCCGTAAGCATCCTCCCCACTAGGTTGTAAATGAGGAGTGTAACGACTGTGCCTTCTTGGCCGCAGCGCTGGAGACTCGCGGGGTGACTTGCGCAAATGGAAGGTTTGAGCGCTAGGTCGAGCCTCACGGCAATCAAAACGCAACAAAAAAAACCTGACAAAGCAAAAGGGCTTAGGTCTCTCAATCCTAAGCCCCGGTATTTATGAAGCCGGCAGACAGATTCGAACTGACGACCTACTGATTACAAATCAGTTGCTCTACCAGCTGAGCTATGCCGGCCCGTTAATAGCGATTTTATAGTCATTGTCGGGGATAGACAATTCTCCACCACTGGAGCTCTTCACCCTGCTAGTGCTTCCGGCAAGATCCTTCAGTCCGGAGCCAAGACCAGCCCTTGCAGGACGAGATCCGGCACCAGCAAGGCCGGGACCTGGAGCCGGGATTTCAGGCGCTCGGCATCACCCCCAGTGACGATGAGGACCGGCTCGGCGCCGGCCTCCGTGGCAAGTTTGCGCAGCAAGCGCTCCGCCAGAGCGACGGGAGAATCCAGTGAAGCCACGGCGATGGCGGTCGCGGTGTCACTGGCCCAGGAGTCATCCACTTCCTCAGGGGTGACGGCGGGAATCTGGGTGTTGGCCAGGAGGGCTTGGCGCATGGTCTCTACCCCGGGCAGGATGAGCCCGCCTAGGTGACGGCCATCCGCCAGCAGGAGATCGAAGGTGATGGCCGTGCCGGCGTCCAGGACGAGCACCGGAGCCGCCACCAACTGGCGGGCCGCCAGCAGGGCCAGCCAACGATCAACGCCCAGCCGGCTGGGATCCTCGTAAGCGATGCGCAGGCCCTGACACTGGGCATGGGGGCGGACCACTTCGGGTTCGAGTCCCCAATATGCCCGAATGGCGCGGCACAAGGCATCGGTCAACGCCGCGGCGGCAACACTGGATACCCGTACGCGCCCCAGGCCCTCCAAGGCTTCCCAACTGGCCAGCAGGTCGATAGGAAGTCCACCATGGTGGCGGAGGGTTCGCATAGGCTCCAGCGGGATTCCCGCCCGCGGAGCGCCCAGGGTCCACTTCAGATTGGTGTTACCTATGTCGACAAGGAGTTCCATGGCATGGTCGCTCAAATCGGGTTAAACGCAGTAAGCCTGAGGGGGCGAACTGAACAGGATGGAAATGGATCTGAAGCCCCGCGAGGCTCAAGCGACAGGGTGGAATGAACCTCCCACTGGCTAAGAGCAAGGATATCGGGGGCGAGACAAAGGATTTCCCATTGCCACTTTGAAAGCCTATACTCCATTGACCTCTGGCTGGCGTTCAAAGACATCAGCCTCGGTAACCATGGGTTTTAAGCCTCCGGTTCAGACCATCGATGGCCCGCACGCACATAAGTTTCAACATACCATGAGCGAAGGGATTTACGCAGTTTGCCGACACCACCGCGGGTATTCTTCATCCCCATGACCGTCGCCAACGCTGGAGAGGCAAAAAGCGTTCGGTCCGATTCCAGGATGGCTTGCTCCCATACCACTCCCTTCAAGAGGATGTTTTCCCCATGAGTAAGATCGTGAAGATCGCCAGCCTTGCCGCCCTCGTAATGTCCGCTGCCTCCTTTTCCGCCCAAGCGTGGTGGGGAGGCGGTCCCTGGGGCGGTGGTCCCTGGGGAGGAGGGCCCGGCTATGGCAACAACAACTGGATGAATGACATGTTTGGGGACGCCGATTCCTATGGCGACTTCAGCATGAACGCGGGTGGTGGTGGACGTGGCTGGGGCCGCGGCTATAACCGTTACAACGATTACTATGGCTATGGACCCTATGGTTACGGGGCTCCTTACGGCTATGGCGTTCCCTACGGTGCGCCCTACGGTGCGCCCTACGGAGCTCCCCCACCCGCCGCGCCAGTCCCCGCTCCGGCCCAGTAAGGTCAGTCCGAGGGGTTCCGGTCACCTGGTGACCGGGGCCCAAACCGGCCATTCCCGCGTGGCCGGTTTTTTTATCGCAAGAATTCAGCAGGATACAAGTACATGAGCCACCCCATCACCGTAGCCGAAAATATCTTCGCCATCGAGACGGGCCTCTACCGCCACGGCCTGGCCGCTTGTTATCTGGTGCGTGAAGGGGACCGTCTCGCCTTCATCGACACGGGAACGGCCCATACGACTCCTCACTTGCTTCAATTCATCGCAGAGCTGGGCCTGACGCCGGATCACGTGGAATGGGTGATCCCCACCCATGTCCATCTCGACCATGCCGGTGGCACCGGAGACCTCATGGCCGCCTGCCCCGAGGCCACCCTGGTGATCCACCCTAAGGGCGCGCCCCACATGCTCGATCCTTCCCGGCTGGTGGCCGGGGCCTCCGCAGTCTACGGCGCGGAGGGCTTCGCCAAGGATTACAAACACCTGCTGCCCGTGCCCAAATCCCGCATGATCCTGGCTGAGGATGGCATGGAGATCGACCTGGCCGGTCGCAAGCTAGTCTTTATCGACACCCCCGGCCACGCCAACCACCATGGTTGCATCTGGGACGAGCGGACCCAGGGCTTTTTCACCGGCGACACCTTCGGCATCGCCTATAAGGAGTTTAATAACGATCGCGGTGACATGCTCTTTGCCCCAACCACCCCCGTGGCCTTCGACCCCGAGGCCTGGCTGACGAGCATTGACCGCCTCATGGGCTACCAGCCACAACGCATGTACCTGACCCACTACGGCTGTCTGGAAAACCCCGCCGCCTTGGCCGAGGATCTACGGCAGAGCGTCCGTGACCTGGAAGCCCTAGCCCTGGCGGAGGAAGCCAGGCCGGCGGAGGGACGTCTGGACCGGCTGCGGACCGCCGTTGGGGATCATCTCGTGCGACGGGTCAGGGATCACGGCTGCGATCTGCCGGAAAGCCGGGTCCGTGAACTCCTGGCGCTGGACACCGACCTCAACGCCCAGGGTCTGGAAGTCTGGCTGATCCGACGGCAGAAGGCCCTCCAGTCCGGCCAGCCAGTGGCGGCCTAGGCGGAGAGGGGGGCCAGGCTGGAGGGCATCGTAACTTTGGTGAGCCTTCCTCCCCCCCGCTAGCGGGAATGGGGGGAAATCCCACGTGCGGTGCGCCATCAGTCCCGCAGACGGTATTGGGCCCCACAGTAGGGGCAAATGGCTTCACCAGTCTTTTCGATGGGAAGGAAGACGCGGGGGTGCTGACTCCAGAAATTGTCCCCCTGGGGCGGGCAGGCCAGGGGAAGATCCCGGCGTGAGACGAGGATGACCTCTGGGGTCTGGGTGGGCGTGGCGGCGATGGCCATGGGCGATATCTCCTCGGCGGGGGGAACGACGGGTCAGATCAGACCAGGGTGAGCCACTCGGGGTGCTCGTCGCGCCGGCCGTGGACCTGATCGAAGAAGAGTTTCTGCAAGCGCTCGGTGATGGGGCCGCGGGTGCCGCTACCGATGATGCGGCCGTCGACCTCGCGGATGGGTGTGACCTCGGCGGCGGTGCCAGTGAAGAAGGCCTCGTCGGCGATGTAGACCTCGTCACGGGTGATTCGCTTCTCGATCACCCGGATACCCAGTTCCTCCGCCAGGGCAATGACGGTGCGGCGGGTGACGCCATCCAGGGCTGAGGTCAGGTCCGGGGTATGGAGGAGGCCGTCACGCACCAGAAAGATGTTCTCGCCACTCCCCTCCATGACGTATCCAGAGGCATCTAGCAGCAAGGCCTCGTCATAGCCATCGCGCAGGGCCTCCTGGAGCGCCATCATGGAATTCATGTAGTTGCCGTTGGCCTTGGCCCGGCACATGGTGATGTTGACGTGATGGCGGGTGAAGGAGGAGACGCGGATGCGGATACCATGGCGCATATTGTCCTCGCCCAGGTAGGCACCCCATTCCCAGGCCGCGACCATGCAATGAACCAGCAGATTATCCGCGCGCAGTCCCATGCCCTCGGAGCCATAGAAACACATGGGGCGGATGTAGGCGGAAGCCAGGCCATTCTCCCGCACCGCGGCGCGCTGGGCGGCGTTGAGGGTCTCGCGGTCGTAGGGCAGAGGCATGCCCAGAATCTTGGCGGAGTTGAACAGGCGATCCGTGTGCTCCTGAAGCCGAAAAATGGCGGCGCCCTGCTCGGTGGCGTAAGCCCGGACTCCTTCAAAGACGCCCATGCCGTAGTGAAGGGTATGGGTCAACACATGGGTCTTGGCCTCGCGCCAGGGCACCATTTCGCCGTCCAGCCAGATGAGGCCGTCACGGTCCGCCATCGTTTTCATCATCATCTCCAAGGTTCTACAGGCTCAGCCAATATCAGTTCGCGCCACAGGTCCGCCACCCGCTCCCTGCTGTCCACCAGCATCTCATCCGGGACGCGGGTGGGCTCGTCCTGGAGGGCGCTGCGGTGGTAGGCGGCGCGCAAGGCTTTGTAGGCCTCGGTGAGGTCCGCCGCCGCCGTGCCCGGTAGCAGGCCAAGCCGTCCCAGGCTTTCCAGCAGGCGGATGTTGTCGGACCAGATGGCCAGTTCCGGATACTGGTTGGCCCAGCGCAAGATCAGGTATTGAACCATAAACTCGATGTCGGCAATACCGCCCTGGCCCTGCTTCAGGTCGAAGCGGCCCCGCCCGCTTTGATCAAGGCTGTCGCGCATCTTGGCGCGCATCTCCCGCACCTCCCGGCGCAACTGTTCCGGGTCACGCTCCCGGCAGAGGATGTCCTGACGGATGAGGGCAAAACGGTCGAATAGACGCCGGTCTCCGGCGAGGGGCCGCGCGCGTACCAGGGCCTGGTGCTCCCAGGTCCAGGCCTGG
>SBFV01000119.1 GCA_006227775.1 Gammaproteobacteria bacterium
CAAAAACCTGAGGCGGAGGAGGCCTCCGAGGACAAGGCGGGCGAGCGACAGGGCGCCGAACGACCCCCAGAGCAAACCCCGGAGGCCGATGGCGGTACGGAGGAGCAGAAGCCGGAGGCCGGTGGCGGTACCGAAGAACAGCCACAGCCGGAGGCCAAAGCGGGCGAGAAGGACCAGGAGGAGACCGCTACCGGGGGGGAGCGGGAGCGTCAGCCCGAAGATGTTGGCCGGGGTGAGCCCCAGCCAGAGGCCGAGACTGGCCAGGGTAAGGCACCGGAACCGGAGCAGAAGGCTCAGGGCCAGGCCGAGGAGCCGCGGGAGGGTGAAGGCAAGCAGGGCCCCGGTGAGCAGGATCGCCCCCCGCAGGGCGGCGGCTCCGGTGAGCGCCCCCCGGAGGAGCCCGGCATGACGCCTCCGCCCAGCGCCCCCGAGCCTGGCAGCGCCGCGGCGGTGGAACAGTTCGACCAGTTGGGCGAGCAGCCGACCCTGGATGCCGGCGAGGGTTCCGCCGTTGGCGCCCTCGGTGGTCAGCCCAGCTCCGGCCCCGGCGCCGGCATCCTCGAACAGCGCCTGCGCCAGGTGGAGGGCGACCCTTCGGATCTGATCCGCAACCAGTTCCTGATCGAAGAGATGCGCCAACTCCGCGCCTCCGGCGGCACGCCGCGCGAGACGCGGCCCTGGTGACGGCGGGATTGCCATGAGTGCGAGATTTCTGCCGATGTTCAATAGGAACCCGCCCCTGGGGCGCGCGACCTGGCTGGCGGTGGCGGCGGTCCTGGGAGGGGGTGCCCTTTGGGGCGGTCCGATCCCCGGAGGTGGCGAGGCTTGGGCCCAAGCCCAGGGACAGTATCCGCCCTGGGGTTATGGCGGCCCCTACGCCCCCCCCGCCTTTCAGTACCGGCCCCAGGAATCCAGCAATGCCCGGGGGGTGCCGCCCACGCCGAGCTATGGCCAGCAACCAGGGGCGGTACCGCCCCCAACGACCCAGGGTCAGCCAATGGGAGGGATGCCCCCGGCATTGACCTATGGTCAGCCACCGGGCCCTATGCCACCGGCAGCGGCTTATGGTCAGCCACCGGGCGCGTTGCCCCCGCAATCCACCTATGGCCAGCCACCCGGGGCGATGCCTTACGGTTACCCGTCCCCGGTCCCCGGCCCCTGGGGTGGCTACCCGCCACCGGCTCCGCCGACCGCCATGCCCTGGACGGCTCCGCCAGCCAGCGTCACATCGCCACCGCCCAGTTCCCCGGCTACCGGGCAGGCGCAGTCCTGGCCTCCGGCAACCTCGTTCCCTCCGTCGCAAGCCCCCGCCAAGGCAACGGCGGAAGGGGTCCCCGCATCACCGGCGCACCCCCAGGCCCAGTCTGCCCCCCCGACGATGAGCCCGGGCGCGGTCTCGGCACCCCTCAGCCCCGGGATGAGCGGTTTTTCCTTCGGTACCCCGCCGGGCTGGGGCATGACCGGCCCCGGCGCTTCCGGCGCGCCCTACGCCGGCCTCCCTGGCGGTTCCTATGGCTCCCCCTGGGGCCAGGGGGGCACAGGCGCCACCACTGGGCGCACCCCGCGGCTGGAGGTGGAGCTGAAGGAGCGCCAGCCCTATGTCCAGGAAAACGTCCTGCTGCATCTGCGGGTTGTCAGCGACCAGAATCTGGCCACCGCCACCCCGGAACTGACCAGCACCAACGACCTGATCGTACAGAAACTGGACAGCACCAAGGCGGGTACCCGCGGCACCCCGGATGGCCGCCGTGAGGTGCTGACCGAATTCGTCTATGTCCTCACCCCGTTGCGTGCCGGCGACGTGAGCCTGCCACCCCTGAAGGTGACGGGGGAGACCGCCAGCGATGCCTTTGGCTTCGGCCGCCAGCGTTTCGAGGCCACCGGGGGGGAAGGGACCCGTCTGGAGGTGCGGCCGGCCTTGAGCAGCGTCCAGCCTTGGCTGCCCCTGCGTTCCCTGGTCCTCAAGGCCAGCCTGGACGGTGGCGAGGAGATTCGCGCCGGGGAGCCCGTCGCGCTGGTCCTGGAACTCCGGGCCGTAGGCGCCATGGGCAATCAGTTGCCCAGCCTGGAACCCTTGCTGGTTTCTCCCGATTACCGCGTTTACCGGGAACAGACCCACACCGAAGCCAAGGTGTCTCCGGATGGAGATCGCCTGGAGGGCGCCCGCATCGAGCATTACACCCTGGTGCCACGGGATGGGGGTCGGGTGCGTCTGCCGGAGATTCGCATCCCCTGGTACAACGTCGCCACCGGCAGCCGCGATTGGGCCAGCCTGCCCCTGGGGCTCGGGGGAAGCAATGCCGCGGGGGATGAATCCTTGCTTTTCCGCGAGGACGCTGGCTTCATCTGGCTCAGTCTCGCCGCCCTCTTGCTACCCCTGCTCGGCTTCGGTATTGGTCTCTGGTATCGCGGACGTCTGTTGTCCCCCCTGGAACCGGGACAGGATTCCATCGGCGCGCGCCTTGGGCGTGGTGCCCGCGCCGCCGCGGTCGCCGCCGGGCGGGGCTGGGTGCAGGTCCGCGGCCGTTTGCATCCGGCGCCAGTCCTGGCGCGTCTGCGACAGGCCCAGCAAAGGCTGCTGCCAGCTTCGAGCCGTTTCCTGTCCTGCCTGAGCGCCGCCAATCGGGAGCAGGACCCCGCGATCTGGGCGCGACGCTTCCAGGATCAGGCCTGCCGCCTTCTCCCCTCGGGTCCCCTCAGGGCCCAGCCGGGTTCCCTCCCTGGCCTCGCCGGCCAGCTTCAGCGGCTGCGGCCCGGCGCCGACCCGGCCCAGCTCAGCCGGCTGCTGCGCCAACTGGATGGCGCCCTCTATGGTGGCCAGGACATCGACTTCCCCCGTTGGAAGAAGGAGTTCGCCCGGCAGCTCAGCCGGACCCAGGGACTGTTGGGTTATCGCCACCGCCCCCTGCTGCGCGTCGAACGCCCCCTTCTGCCGGAGCTCAACCCCCGCCCCTCCTCGTAGCGGCCGGCAATTGGACCCCCTGGTCCCGCATGGACATTGCTACGCCCTGCGTCGGGAGGGCAAGTCGATCCTGGTCCTGCGCTTCGCGGACCCGGATCGGGCCATCCAGGTCCGCGCCGCCGCGGGTCTGCGCGGGACGGCGGCGCAGGAGCTGTTCAGCCACCTGACCGAGCCCAATTTTGAAGAGTAAGCGACTCATGCCCAGCACCGGCTTCGCCAGCGACAACCGCATCTACGATCCCGCGGAAACCCTGCCGCGCCCTGAACTGGAGGCCCTGCAACTGGAGCGGCTGCGCGCCCTGGTCGAGCGGGTCGCCCAGGTCCCCTTTTATCGCGCTCATCTTGGCCGGCATGACATCGGCCCCCGCGGCATCCGCTCCCTGGACGACCTCCGGCGCCTGCCCTTCACCACCAAGGCCGATCTGCGTCAGCATCAACCCCTGGGCTTCCTGGCGGTGCCGCGCGCGGAAGTGGCGCGCATCCACGGCTCCTCCGGGACCACCGGGCGGCCGACCTTCGTCGCCTACACGGCGCGGGACCTCCAGACCTGGGCCGGGCTCTGCGCCCGCTTCCTGGTGGCGGGGGGGCTAAGGCCGGAGCACACGGTGCAGATCGCCTTCGGCTTCGGGCTCTTCACCGGCGGCTTCGGCCTCCACTACGGGGTCGAGCGGGTCGGGGCGGCCGTCATCCCCGCCGCCTCCGGCAACACCCGGCGGCAGCTCGACATCATGCGCGAGATCAACCCCGAGGTCCTGGTCTGCACCCCCAGCTATGCCCTGACCATCGCCGATGGCGCTCGCGAACTGGGGATCGATCCGCGCTCCCTGTCCCTGCGCTTCGGCCACTTCGGGGGCGAGCCCTGGACCGAGGACATGCGCCGGGAGATCGAGGATCAGCTCGACATCCAGGCCTTCAACAACTATGGCCTCTCGGAGATCATCGGCCCCGGGGTCAGCGGCGAGTGCGCCGCCCGCACCGGCATGCACATCCAGGAGGACCACTTCCTGGTCGAGTGCCTGGACCCGGAGACCCTGGAGCCGGTACCCGAAGGCGAGCCGGGCGAACTGGTCATCACCACCCTGACCCGCGAGGCCTGGCCGATGCTGCGCTACCGTACCCGCGACATCGCTCGCCTGTGGCGCGACCCCTGCCCCTGCGGGCGCACCACCATCCGCATGAGCCGCGTCGCCGGGCGCAGCGATGACATGCTCATCATCCGCGGGGTCAACGTCTTCCCCTCCCAGATCGAGGAGGCCCTGCTGCGGGTGGAGGGCACCAGCCCCCATTACCTCATCGAGGTCGATCGCCCCGGCACCCTGGACCGGGTCAGGGTCCAGGTGGAGATCCGCCCCGAGCTCTTCTCCGATCGCATGGAGCGCATGCCGACCCTGCGCGATCGCATCGCCCGCGAGATCCACGCCCTCGCCGGCATCCGCGCGGAGGTGGAACTGGTGGAACCGCGCAGCATCGAACGCTTCGCCGGCAAGGCCAAGCGGGTGGTGGACTTGCGCCGGCTGTAATGCCGTCCTGACCGGCGGGTGGTAGCGATATCTTCGCTGCCTTGCCCTGGCGTTTGGACGGGTTATCGAACCAGGGCGCAAGCACCCATGCCACCTAGGCGCCAGCGCGGAACCCAAGCGGTGGCCTCGGGCAGGACCTGCTTGCCAACAGGGTGAAGGGGTAGCCCATCCGCCGAAACCCTATAAGGCATCCTCCAGGCGCTGGCAGATGGTGCGGAGGATTTTGACCCGGGCGAAATACTTATCCTCGGCCTCGACCAGGGTCCAGGGGGCACCGCCGGTGCTGGTGCGGTCGACCAGGTCGCACACGGCCTGGTGATAAAGGTCCCACTTCTCGCGGTTGCGCCAGTCCTCGGCGGTGATCTTGAAGCGCTTGAAGGGCACCTGCTCCCGTTCCTGGAAACGGCGCAACTGCTCCTCTTGGCTGATCTGCAGCCAGAATTTGACCAGGATCACGCCGTCCTGGTGCAGTTCGTGCTCGAAGTCGTTGATCTCGGCATAAGCACGCAGCCAGTCCGCCTCGCCGCACAGCCCCTCGACCCGCTCGACCAGCACCCGCCCGTACCAGGTGCGGTCGAAGAGGGTCAGCCGGCCCTTGCGCGGAATGTACCGCCAGAAGCGCCACAGATAGGGCTGGGCGCGCTCCTCCTCGGTGGGGGCGGCGACGGGCACCACCTGATACTGGCGCGGGTCGAGGGCCGCCGTCACCCGGCGGATGGCGCCCCCCTTGCCGGCGGCATCCTGGCCCTCGAAGGCCAGGATCAGGGCGCGCCGGCGGAACCGGTCCTGGCGGACCAGCTCGCCGAGACGTCCCTGCCACTTGGCCAGTTGCGCCTCATAGTCCTCCCGCGTCCGCTTCTGGGTGAGGTCGAGGGCCGTCAGCACGTCCAGTTGGTCGATGTTCGGCACCATGGGCGGCGCCACCGGGAAGTTCTGATCCTGGGGGTCGGCCAGGCGTCGCAGCAGGGCGCCCAACAAGACGCTGCTCACTTGCAGCATCCGGTAGCGGTCGTCACTGCCGTCCACCACCACCCAGGGCGCCCAGGGGGTGTTGGTCAGTCGCAGCACATGGCCCGCCAGCTCCTGCAAGCGGTCGTAGCGCTTGTGCTGGCGCCAGTCATCCTTGGTCACCCGCCAGGCGGTGCGCGGATCTTTTTCCAGGGCGGCGAGCCGCTGGCGCTGCCCCTGCCGGGACAGATGGAACCAGAACTTGAGGACCAGGGCCTCCTCGTTGACCAGCATGGCCTCGAAGCGGTTGATCTGGTCCAGGCGCTGATCGAGATCGGCGGCGGAGATCTTCCTGGCCAGGGCCTGCCCCAGGGGTTCGGTGTACCAGGAGTCGGCGAAGATGCCGATGCGGCCCTTGGGCGGCAGGACCCGCCAGAAGCGCCACAGGTAGGGCCGGTCCCGTTCCTCGTCGGTGGGGGCGCTGAAGGTCTGGGTGGACAGGAAGCGGGAGTCCAGCCATTCATGGAGCAGATTGATGATCTCGCTGGCGCCGGCGCCCGCGACGCCGCCGACCAGGATGATCACCGGAAATTTGGCCTGCTCGCGTAAATCGAACTGGGCGTCCAGCAACTCCTCGCGCAGCCGGGGTTCCCGTTCGCGAAAGGCCGCCTTGTCGATTTCGTGCCCCAGTTCCGCTGATTCAAACATCGCCGTCTCCCGCGGTCATCGCCGCCCGTGCTGACACCTCGCCCTACTGTCTATGCAAGTGTAGACCCTAGGCGTTGCGCCATTGGGTCGCGTGACATCCACCCGCAATCGCGAATGGCCTGGTAATGGATGCAGGACCTCAGGATCGCCCCTTTCCGCCTCGCGCCCCGGTCCCCGCGGGCTGCCAGGCCGGCACCAGGTGGCGCTTGCCGTTGCCGATGAGATCGGCGCGGCCCATCTTTTTCAGGGCCTCGCGCAGCAGGGGCCAGTTCGCCGGATCGTGATAGCGCAGGAAGGCCTTGTGCAGGCGGCGCTGGCGCGCGCCCCGGGCCAGGGTCACCCGCTCGGCCCTGGCCCGGGTCACCCGTTTCAGGGGGTTAAAGCCGGTGTGGTACATGGCGGAGGCCAGGGCCATGGGGGTCGGCAGGAAGGCCTGGACCTGGTCGGGGCGGAAGCCGTTGCGCTTGAGCCAGAGGGCCAGGGCCAGCATGTCCTCGTCGCGGGTGCCGGGGTGGGCGGCGATAAAGTAGGGGATCAGGTACTGCTCCTTGCCCGCCTCCTGGGAGTACTGGTCGAACAGGGCCTTGAAGCGGTCGTAGGTGCCGATGCCGGGCTTCATCATCAGCGCCAGGGGGCCGGGCTCGGTGTGCTCCGGGGCGATCTTGAGGTAGCCGCCGACGTGATGGGTCGCCAGTTCACGAATATAGGCCGGTGAGCGCGCCGCCAGGTCGTAGCGCAGACCGGAGGCGATGAGCACGCGCTTGACGCCGGGCAGGGCGCGGGCCTGGCGGTAGAGCTGGACCAGGGGGTTGTGATCGGTGCCCAGGTTCTTGCAGATGTCCGGGAAGACGCAGGACAGGCGCCGGCAGGCGGACTCGATGGCCGGGTCGCGACAACCCAGGCGCCACATGTTGGCGGTGGGGCCGCCCAGATCGGAGATGACGCCGGTGAAGCCGGGCACGGTGTCGCGGATCTTCTCGATCTCCTGCAGGATGGATTCCTCGGAACGGTTCTGGATGATGCGGCCCTCGTGCTCGGT
>SBFV01000338.1 GCA_006227775.1 Gammaproteobacteria bacterium
CTTTCAGCGGGCCCTGGCCAACGAGATCGCCCTCGGTCAGATCCGGGTTGAGCGCCTCGGGGAGGGGGAACTGCTGGTGGGCATGACGGGGGAGACGGCCTTCGAGGTCGATTCCGACGTCATCAAGCCCGGCTTCTACTCGACCATGGACAAGATCGCCAGCATCGTCAACCGCTATGGCAAGACCCGGCTGGAGATCGCCGGCCATACGGACAGCACGGGTTCCCGTGCCCACAATATGCAGCTCTCCGATCGCCGGGCCGACTCCGTCCAGAACTATTTCCTCGCCTCCGGCGTCTACCCGCCGCGCATGCAGACTCGGGGCTACGGGCCTGACTATCCCATTGCCTCCAACGACTCTCCCGAGGGTCGGCGCCTGAACCGGCGCGTGGATATCACCCTGATCTATCAGGAGACCCCGCAAAGCTGACCGATAGCCATGACCAGGCTGCTGGACGTCGCCGGGCTCGGGCTCAGCCTCGGCGGCCGCGCCATCCTATGGGATGTCGACCTCGCGCTGGGGGAGGGCGAACTGCATGTCCTGCTGGGCGCCAACGGGGCGGGCAAGTCCAGCCTTGCCTACTGCCTCATGGGCTGTACCGGTTACCCCCCCGACGCGGGGCGGATGCGCTTTGCCGGCCACGAGCTCGGCGACCTGCCGCTGCACGAGCGGGCGCGTCTGGGCCTGGCCCTGGCTTGGCAGGAACCCGCCCGGTTCGAAGGTCTGCGTGTCAGCGACTACCTGGCCCTCGGCGCCCGGACCGATCCCGGCGACTGTCTGGCCCGGGTGGGTCTGCCTCCGGCGGATTACCTCCCCCGTCTGTTGGACAAGACCCTCTCCGGCGGCGAGCGCAAGCGCATCGAGCTGGCGGGGGTCCTGGCGCTGCGTCCACGGCTGGCGATCCTCGACGAGCCCACCGCCGGCATCGACTTCCTCTCCCAGGAGGAGATCGCCCATGTCATCCAGACCTTGCGCGCCGAGGGCGCGGTGCTCCTCATCACCCATCAGGAGAACCTGGCCGCCGGTGCCGACAGCGCCAGCCAGTTGTGTGGCGGGCGCATCGTCTGCCGGGGTGAGCCGGCGCGGGTGATCGCCGCCTTCAAGGCCAGAAGCTGCCAGCGTTGCGACGGGGAGACCTGCGATCGCGAGGCCAGCCCCTGAACCGGGAGTACAGCCCCTGAACCGCTGGGTCAACCGCCATGCCCGACTTGCATGACCTCTATGCCGCTTTCCGCCAGATCGGCGAGGACCCGGCGCCCATCCTTGCCCCGGATACCGCCCACCTGGTGGCCCAGGGCCAGCGGCTGGTCAGCCGGCAGTCCATTCCTGGGGTCCGCATCGAGGCCGAGAGCGGCGAGGCCGGGATCCTGGCCCGGGTCGAGGTGGCCGCCGGGCTGGTCATCCCCCGGCCCGTGCATCTGTGTTTCGGGATTTTCGAGCCTTGTGGCGACCAGAACGTCGCGCTGGTGATCAGCCTCGGGCCAGCGTCCCGGGCCGAGTTCTGGTCTCACTGCCTCTTTACCCTGCCGGAACGGGCCCGACACGCCATGGATGCCCGGGTGGATCTCCTGCCCGGCGCCCGTCTGGACTATCGCGAGGCCCATTACCATGGTCTCTCTGGTGGCATCGAGGTGGTGGCCAGGGCCCGCGTCCGGGTGGGGGAGGGCGCCCGCTACCGGGCGGACTTCACCCTGGTCCAGGGCCGGGTGGGCCGGCTCGATCTCGATTACGAGGTGGAGGTGGGCACCCGGGCGAGCGCCGAACTGCTGAGCAAGGTTTACGGCCGCATGACGGACGAGATCGCCATCCGCGAAGGGGTGCGTCTCAACGGGGAGGGTGCCCGGGGCCTGGTGAAGACCCGGGTGGCGGTGGAGGACGAGGCCCAGGCGCGGATCATCGGCGCCACCTACGGCAACGCGGCCGGCGCCCGCGGCCACGTCGACTGCCTGGAGATCGTGCGGGACCGCGCCGTCGCCAGCGCCGTCCCGGAGGTACGGGTCAGCCATCCCCAGGCCAAGGTCACCCATGAGGCCGCCATCGGCAGCGTCGACGAACGCCAGGTCGACGCCCTCATGGCCCGCGGCCTGTCGCCGGCGGAGGCGGTGGATCGCATCGTCCTGGGTATGCTGGGCTGAGGGCTGTCACCGCGCTGCCCTTCCTGGGGGTGAAGTGGCCGCGCGCGAGACACGGCATTGGAGTGGGGGGGATGGACCATGCCGCGAGCATGCTGAAGCCTTGTGCGCCCTGTTGCGTTTGGCGCGGTTCTGCTTGATAGACTTGAGTCGATGCTCCCCTTTATCGCCTTTCCCGGTGCATTGCTTGATATCCTTTTGCCAGTGCCACCTGACGGCCCTATTGCAGTTGGTACCGTAAGTACCTCCGAGGACCACGCCATGAACACTCCCCTTGCCATCCGCCCCATGACCCGTTCCGAGGTGGATCAACTCGTCGACTGGGCCGCCCAGGAGGGGTGGAACCCCGGGCGCCAGGATGCCGAACTGTTCTGGGCCACGGACCCGGATGCCTTTATCGCCGCGGATCTCGACGGCGAACTTATCGGTGGCGGGGCCATCACCGCCTATGGTGACGCCTTCGGTTTCATGGGCTTCTTCATCGTGCGTCCGCCCTTTCGCGGCCAGG
This sequence comes from Gammaproteobacteria bacterium, assembly GCA_006227775.1. Classification (GTDB taxonomy): domain Bacteria; phylum Pseudomonadota; class Gammaproteobacteria; order Chromatiales; family Chromatiaceae; genus M0108. The sequence goes on from SBFV01000338.1 coordinate 2,642, forward strand.
GGCTGGGCAACGCCCTCTGGCACGCCCGTCGGGAGCGGCTGATCGCCCGGCTGCGCCCGGGGGCGACCATTGGCATGGATGGCGTTTTCGCCATGCAGACCTATTACGCCAAGGGCGGCTTTGTCTTTTCCCACCGCGACATCCGCTTTCGCGCGGAGATCCCAACCCGACCGGCGGCGGTGCTGGCGGGTAGCGAGGTGGTCGTGCCCTTGGCGGATTTCTCCTTCGCCGAGGTACTGGCCTACGATCGCACCTGTTTCCCCGCCCCCCGGACCAGCTTCCTGACGGGCTGGATCAACCAGCCCGCGGGCCTTGCCCTGGGGTGCCGGCGGGAAGGCCGGCTGGTGGGCTTCGGCGTGGTGCGGCGCTGTCGGGAAGGGTGCAAGATCGGCCCCCTGTTCGCCGACGATGCCCAGGTCGCCGAGGCGCTGTACGCTGGTCTGGCCGGCTATGCCGCGGGCGGACCGGTCTTCCTCGACGTTCCGGAGAACAACCCGCGGGGGCTCGACCTTGCGCGTAAGCACGCGATGGTCGAGGTCTTCGGCTGTGCCCGCATGTATCTGGGCCCGGCGCCGGCATTGGCCCAGGACCGCATCTTCGGCGTTACCACCTTTGAATTGGGTTGAGACGGATAAGGGGATGACCGATCGGGCCGGCTCGATCCGCAGGGAGGGAGACGGGATTACACCCCCGCATGGGAGAGAGAACATGACCCCCGCCCCCCGGGACCTGGTCGGCTACGCGGGCCGGCCACCCCATCCCCGCTGGCCTGGCGGGGCGCGGGTGGCGGTGCAGTTCGTACTGAATATCGAGGCCGGGGCCGAATCCTGCATCCTCAATGGGGATGCCTGCTCCGAGTCCTATCTGCATGAGTTACCCGGCCGTCCGGCGCGGGAAGGGGAGCGCGACCTGAGCGTCGAGGGGATGTACGAATATGGCGCCCGCGCCGGTGTCTGGCGCCTGCTGGATCTCTTCGCCGCCCGGGGCCTGCCCCTGACCGCCTTTGCCGTCGGCCGGGCGCTGGAGCTGAACCCCGGCCTCGCCCAGGCCCTGGCCGAGGCCGGCCACGAGGTCGCCGGTCACGGCTATCGCTGGCTGGATTATCGCGGGGTCCCTGAGGAGGAGGAACGCCGGCATATCCACCAGACGGTGGCGGTTATCGCGCGCCTTTGCGGCCGGCGACCACTGGGTTGGTATACCGGGCGGGTCAGCCCCAACACCCGCCGGTTGGTGAGGGAGGAGGGCGGTTTCCTCTACAGTTCGGACGCCTACAACGATGATCTGCCCTACTGGCTTCCGGGCATTCCCCCGGCTGAACCCCCGGATGAAACCCCGGGTGAGCCCCAGGGTACGCCCCCCGCTACGGCCCCGACTAGGGCCCAGGGTACAACCCCGGGCGCGCCGCCCCATCTGATCATTCCCTACACCCTGGTCAACAATGATGCCCGTTATCTGTTGCCCCACGGTTTTGCCACCGGGGCCGACTTCTTCCAACTGCTCCGGGACGCCTTCGATCAGTTGTGGGCGGAGGGCGCCAGCTCCCCCAAGCTGATGAGCATCGGTCTTCACCCGCGCATCAGCGGTCACCCCGCCCGGGCCCGGGCCCTGGCGCGCTTTCTCGACTATCTGCTGGATCAGGACGGGGTGTGGATCTGCCGGCGGGAGGAGATCGCCCGCTTCTGGGCGGCTGAACACCCAGCATAGTCGGCCGGATCGCTGCGGCATGTGCCCAGTGGCGGGACGAGGCGGCTTAGGAAATGTTCAGTGATCTAGTCGACCCCCTCGCTCAGGCTCAGCCTCTCCCCAACTCCTCTACCACGAGGGGAGAGGGCAAAAGGTCTGGCCCGCGCAGGCCCGTCTACCGCGACTTAATCGGCCCCTCTCCCGCGAGGGGAGAGGGCTAAGGCGTGCCAGATGTGGTTGAACGGTTCCTTACCGAATTACCAGCTCAGGACCACGAACTGCTGCATGTCCCCCTTGCGCAGGAGCAGCAGGACGCGCTTGCCGGTGCTCTGATCGAGGGCCTTCTTGAAGTCAGCCGCGCTGCTGACCGGCTTGTGATCGACCTGGAGGATGATGGTCCCCGCCTCGATGCCGACCCGGGCGGCAATGGAGTCGGGCTTGACCGCCGTCACCACCACCCCCTCGCCGGGCATGGCCTGGAATTGCTCCGCCAGTTGCGGCGTCAGGGTCTGGACGCTGAGGCCGAGGGCGGTGGCGTCCTGGGTGCCCTCGGCCGCCGCCAGGACGTCCTTGGTCAGGGTGCCGACGGTCAGGCTGACCTCCTGCTCGTGGCCGTCGCGGACCAGAGTGAGGCGGGTGACCTGGCCGGGCGGGGTCAGGGCGATGCGGTTGCGGAAGGCACCAACGTCCGTCACCGGCTGTCCCTCATGGCCGACGATGACATCACCCTGGCGCAGACCGGCCTTGGCCGCCGGGGAGTCAGGTGAGACCTGGGCAACCAGAATGCCCTGGCGTGGCGCCATGCCGAAGGACTGGGCCAGGTCGGGGGTCAGTTGCTGGATGACGATGCCCAGATAGCCCCGGGTCACGTCACCGGTGGCGATGAGCTGCTCGGCGACGGCCTGAATCAGGTTGCTGGGGATCGCAAAGCCGACGCCCATGTAGCCGCCGCTACGGCTGACGATGGCGGTATTCATGCCCACCACCCCGGCGTCCAGGTTGATCAGGGGACCACCGGAGTTACCGGGGTTGATGGCGGCGTCGGTCTGGATGAAATCCTCGTAGTCGTTGATGCCCAGGCTGGTGCGTCCCTTGGCGCTGACCACGCCCACGGTGACGGTATGGCCGAGGCCAAAGGGATTGCCGACGGCGATCACCCACTCACCGATGTCCAGCCGTTCGGAATCCGCCAGGGCCAGGGGGGGGAGACCGCCGGTGGGGATCTCGATCACGGCTACGTCCGACTTGGGATCACGGCCGGTGACCTTGGCCTCGAACTCACGTCCATCCTGGAGGCGGACCAGGATTTTATCCGCCTCTTCCACGACGTGACTGTTGGTCAGGATGAAACTCTTGTCGGCGGGAACCCCGCTTTTGGGGGCATAGACGAATCCCGATCCCTGGCCGACCTGGCGCGGCTCCTTGCGCGGCGCCTCCCCACGGGGCTGATCACGGTGGCGGTCACCGAAGAAACGCTCCAGGAAATCGCCACCGAAGGGAAAGCCGTGGTTGAAGGGCAGTTGCATCCCTGACGCGGCCCTCTCCGGGTTTTTCGCCTCGGTCTGGATATTGACCACCGAGGGGGATACCTGCCCGGCGACGGCGGCGAAAGCCTTGCCGGTCTGGCGGAGGCTCTCGATACCGCCATCGCTGGCGGGGAGGGAGAGCGGTAGCAGGGCGGCCAGGAGCAACAATCCGGCGGACCAGGTGCTCAATCGCCGCCCATTGCCGTGGGTGGTGGGCCGGCGGAGGGATTCAGCCTCCGCGGGGGGGGAATCAGCGCTCGGCGCGTGACGCATCGACATCATCTTTTCTCCAATGGGAAGCCGGCTATATGTTCACAAGCCGGCTTGCTCCGTCGTGATCATCGTTCGTGAAGGAGTTCTCGGAAATGGTGGCTACCGATAGGGCGAAGGCCCCGGTTTCGCTGTCTTCGCGCATCGGGGGGCATCCCATCCGACGCCCCATAGACTGTCCCGCGTCGCCACAGTTCCCCGGGACGGTCATGCCAATCTCACCCGTTGGCTGGTGCGCGATGGCCGGCGATATGGCCGCGGCTATAGATAAAATTTTGTTTGATAAGAAAAATATACCCTTTTTCTCCCTTGCCGGAGGGGCCAAGAGGGTCTATTTTTAAAATAGGGATAAATAGATGATGAGGAGAGCAGCCATGAAAACCAAGACAACCGAACTGACTCATGTCATCCCGCCTCGCGAACTCGATGTCTTCGAGAACCTCGATCGGATATTCGACAGCATGCAGCGTCGGTGGATGCGGCCTTTTGGCGAGCTCTTGCCGGAATGGCCGCCATTCCTGGGACGCATGGAGTATGGCATGCCGAGTCTTGACATGATTGATCGCGAAAAAGAGATCCTGGTCCGGGTGGAGCTTCCTGGCATGGACAAAAAGGATCTCAAGCTTGATCTGCAAGGCGAACTGCTAACCATCACGGGTGAGCGTCATCTGGAGGAGGAGAAGGAAGAGGGCAAGATCTATCGCGCCGAGATCATGCGTGGCGCCTTTGCGCGGACCGTCCGCCTGCCGGAGCCGGTCGATGCCGAGAAGGTGGACGCGGTGTTCAAAGACGGCTTGCTCGAGATCCATCTCCCCAAGACCCACGTGAAGGAGCGCCATCAGATCGAGGTCAAGTGAGCGGGACCAGGTGAGGAGTCAGCCCCCCGGGAGTTAGCGGGGGGAAGGATGGGCCGGTCAAGCACCGGCCCATCGCGATTCACCCTATCGGCCCAGCTCGACCGTCCGGGACCCCCCGGTCGCAACAACCGTTACGGGCTTTTTCCGCCTCCTTCCCGGTCATTTCCTCTTCCAGCGCGGCCAGCACCGAGCCCCTGGCGGGGTTGGGGCGGAAGAGGGTGCAGCCCTTGAGGCCCTGGCGATTGGCTTGGAGATAGAGGTCCTTGAATTCCTCAAAGGCCATGTCCCCCGGGACGTTGATCGTCTTGGCGATGGCGTTGTCGACAAAGGGCTGAAGGGCTGCCTGCATCGCCAGGTGATCCGCCGGGGCCAGGTCGCGGGCGCGGACGAAGGCGGAGGGGAGGGGGACATTGCCCCGGAGTCGCCGCCAGTGACGCAGGGCATAGGCGGTGAGGGGGTACCAGCGGCTTTCACCCGACCGGTCCCGCAACTGGCGGCGGTACTCGAAGTCGAAGAGCGGTTCCAGGCCACTGGAGACGCCGTTGGCGAGGAGGCTGATGGTGCCGGCGGGGGCGATGGCGAGCAGGTGACTGTTGCGGATCCCGTCCGCCCGGATCCCGGCCCGGATGTCCGCGGGCAAGGCGCTAACGAAGGGGCTGGCGAGATAGGGCTCGGTCTCGAAGTAGGGAAAGGGTCCGCGCTCCCGGGCGAGGGCGACCGAGGCGCGGTAGGCGGCGTCGCGAATGGTCCGCATGGCCGTCGCGGCCAGGGTGCGCGCCGCCGGGCTGGCATAGTGCAGGCCAAGCAGGATCAGGGCGTCGGCGAGGCCGGTGATGCCCAGTCCAAGCCGGCGGCTGCCCCGCGCCTGTTCCCCCTGGGCGGGCAGGGGTAGTGGGGAGACGTCGATGGCGTCGTCCAGCAGCCGTACCGCAGTTGCCGTCACGGCGGCCAGGCCCTCCAGGTCCAGCCGGGCCACGGGGGTGAAAGGCTCCTCCACGAAGCGTACCAGGTTGAGGGAACCCAGGTTACAGGCCCCATAGGGGGGCAAGGGCAGTTCGCCGCAGGGGTTGGTGGCGCTGAGGCACTCCCGGTAGCTCAGGTTATTCTGGGCGTTGATGCGGTCGATGAAGAGAACGCCGGGTTCCCCGGTGTCGTAGGCGGCGGCCATGATCCTGTCCCAGAGTGCCCGGGCGGGTACTTCCGCCAGGATCGCGCAGCTTTGGGGCTGGGGCTGTCCAGGCAGGCGCCGCTGTATGACCCCGCCCCCAGCCCAGCGCGCGGCTCCACCGAGGGACGCCAGGGGAAAGACCAGGGGCCAGGGCTGGTCCGCCGTGATGGCGGCCAGGAAGGCGTCACTCACCAGGACCGAGAGGTTGAAGTTACGCAGGGCAAGAGGGTCGCGTTTGGCATCGACGAAGTCAAGGATGTCCGGGTGGTCGCAGCGCAGGGTCGCCATCATGGCCCCGCGGCGGGAGCTGGTGGACAGGAGAGTGGCGCACATCCGGTCCCAGATGTGCATGAAGGAGACCGGCCCCGAGGCGCGACCGCCGAGCCGCCAGGCGACCGTTCCCCTGGGTCTCAGGGGGGAGAAGTCGTAGCCCACCCCGCCCCCGGCCTGCATGGTGAGGGCGCCTTCCTTGAGGGACTCGAAGATCGCGTCCATGGAATCGACCATGGGACCCATGACGAAGCAGTTGAAGAGGGTCAGGTCCCGGCCACCGCCAGCCCCGGCGAAGATGCGTCCGCCGGGCAGGAAACGAAAGCCTGCCAGGATGCGGTAGAACCGCGACTCCCAGGCCCTCTTCTCATGGGGTTCGTCGGCGGCCAGGGCGCGGGCTACCCGGCGCCAACTGGCGGTGATATGGGGCTCGATCGGCGCCGTGGCGGCCGGGGTCACCCCGCCACTGAGGAAGCATCCCTTTGCCAGTACCCGACTTGTCCCCTGGGGGACCTGCTCAATGGGGGGAAAGATGGATGGACGGTTGCTAAGGTCGAGACGGTAGTGGCTTTCCCAGATCTGGCGGGACAGTTCGCTTTCGAAGGGATCCCCGTTCATGTCCTTCGCCTCTCCATCGCCTGCCTCTTGCTGGATGCCCTTTGTACCCGTCGCGTGAGCCGAAGAACCGCAGGGCTGCAAGGGGATGGCCAGAGACTTGACCAGGATGGCCGGTGGTGCCTGACGAGGTTTAATCGCCCGCCATCCGCCGCAGCCTGGGGAGGTCGAGGCTGAAGCGGTTGGCATTGAGGTCGACCAGCAGGCCCTGGCGCTTGAACTCGGCGATGGTGCGGCTGGTGGTCTCGGTGGTGATGCCGAGCATGGCCCCCATGTCCTCGCGGCTGAAGAGTTCGCCTTCGCCGCTCTCCTGATCGCGCACCAGGCGCAACAGCAGCCGGGCAACCCGCTGGCGCGCGGAACCGGTGGAGAGCTCCGTCAGCCAGGCGTCGGCCTCGGTCAAGGCCCGCTGCCAGCGGTTCATAAGCTCCGTATGGAGTTGCGGGTTTTCCGCCCCCAGACTCTTGACCAGCCGGGCTGGGTAGCGGCAGACCTCGGTCGGTTGCAGGACCACCGCCTCATGCTGATAGGGGGCATCGAGGATGGCTTCCAATCCCAGCACGTCGCTCGTCCTGGCGAGGCGGACGATGCGCTGACAGCCATCCGGCAGGTACTGGACCAGCTTCAAGGCGCCGCTGCGGACGGTGAACAGATACTCGCCCCGCTCCCCGGCGCGGTAGAGGGAGGCGCCGGGTTTGAGGGAGAACTGGTCGATCGGGTCGTGAATCTTCTCGAAGTCCCGCTCCTTGAGGCCGGCGAACAGGACGGAATCCCGCAGAGCACAGTTGAGGCAATCCGCCTCGCCAGACCAGGCCTCGCGCAATGTCACGTTCTTCACCAAGGAGAAGATTCTCCAGCCATGTTGAATTGAGAAAAATCAATTGGTACAAGTGTAACCGAAAGGGGACGGCTTGAGGTGTAGCATTGCCTTCCCGATCCCGCCCCGTTTATCCAAAGACCTTCCCGGGAGGAAGTCATGAGTCAGATCCATGCCTGGGCCGCCACCACCGCCGGTGGCATCTGTGAGCCTTTTTCCTACGATCCGGGTCCCCTGGGGCCCGATGAGGTCGAGATCGCCGTGGAACACTGTGGCATTTGCCATTCCGACCTGTCCATGCTCGACAACCACTGGGGCATGAGCCGCTATCCCCTGGTGCCGGGACACGAGGCGGTGGGGCGGATCCTCAAGCTGGGGGACCGGGTCGCTGGCCTGTCCCCGGGGCAGCGCGTCGGCGTCGGCTGGATGGCCGCCAGTTGCATGCACTGCCAATCCTGCTTGGGTGGCGATCAGCACCTCTGCCATCAGGGCCAGGGCACCATCGTCGGTCGCCATGGTGGTTTCGCGGATCGTCTGCGCTGTCATTGGGCCTGGGCCTTGCCCCTGCCGGAGGGCCTGGACGCGGGCGCCGCCGGTCCCCTGATGTGCGGCGGCATCACCGTGTTCGCCCCCCTCATGATCCACAACATCTCCCCGACGGCACGGGTGGGCGTGGTCGGCATCGGCGGGCTGGGACATTTGGCGCTCAAATTCCTGCGCGCCTGGGGTTGCGAGATCACCGCCTTCACTTCCAGCGAGTCCAAACGCGCGGAGGCCATGGCCTTCGGTGCCCATCGGGTGGTGTCGAGCCAGGACGGTCGCGCCTTGCGCGCCATCGCCGGTTCCCTGGACCTCATCATCGACACCGTCAACGTTCCTCTGGACTGGAAGGCCATCATGGGTACCCTGGCGCCCAAGGGTCACCTCCACGTGGTGGGCGCCGTCCTGGAACCCATGGCGATCGACGCCATGGCTCTGATCGGAGGTCAACGGGGGATTTCCGGGTCTCCGATCGGCTCGCCCACGGCGCTGACCCGCATGCTGGATTTCGCCGCCCGTCATCGGATTCTGCCCCAGGTGGAGCATTTCCCCATGAGCCGGGTGAACGAGGCCCTGGAGCATCTGCGCGCCGGCAAGGCCCGTTACCGGGTGGTCCTGGACGCCGATTTCACCGCCTGAGGGGTGACCGCGTGTTTCGGCTACCCCCGACGCGGGAAAGCCGAATTTGGGTTGGCGGTGCCTAGGCGAGGCGGTGGAATCCCGGTCAGACTGAAGCGGCAGCCGGCGCCGCCAGGCGGTGGTCCGGTCGCCGGTGGGTGGTTCGCTGCCGGTCAGGGGTTGGGGTCAGCCGGTCAGGGGTAGGCTCCGGCTAGGCTAGGTGGCTGGGAACCCGTAGGGGGGTTCCCCCAGACGCAGCCTGGGTCCCCCTTCGCCCAGGCTGAGGCGTCCATCCGCCACGGCGGCGATTTCCGCCACCGCGGAGATGGCCCAGCGGTCATCGCCTAGGGAGCAGGCCTCGACGATGGTGCCGGCGGTCTGGGCGGATTCGCTGATCGGGGAGAAGAGCTCCTCCCCGGGGGCGGGTGGACGATCCAGCGTTACCTCGCCGATGTAGAGGCGGCGTTTGAGTTTGCCCAGGTACTGCATGCGGGCGACGATCTCCTGGCCGGTATAACAGCCCTTGGTGAAGCTGACCCCGTCGACCCGTTGCAGGTTGACCATCTGGGGGACGAAGGCCTCCCGGGTCTCTGGCTGGATGGTAGGAAGACCGGCGCGGATGTCGAGCAGGGTCCAGTAACTGGCGTCCAGGGGGGTCGCCTGGGCGGCCAGGCGGTCCCAGAGGGCCATCAGGGCGGGCCAGGGCCCCAGGATCAGAAAACGGGGAAGGGTCCCCGCCTGGCGGATCAGGGTCAGTTCCCCGGACTGGATCTGGTCATTGAACTCCGCGGGAGGGGAACTCAGGTCAGGGAGGGCCGCCATCAACAGGTCCCCGGCAGATTCCCCGCTCAGACCAATGACGGTGAAATCGTCAGTTACATCCGTCAAGGCCACCTGGGCGCGCAGGACGTACATCCGCAGCCGCTTGAGCACCAGGTCCAGTTGCGTCCGGGGCAACTGGAGGTAAAGGGCCTCATCGATCCGAAAAATCCGAAGACTGGCCAGGAGGCGGCCCTTGGGGTTGCAGTAGCCGGCCAGTTGCGAGTGGGTGACGCTGACCTGACGGACGTCGTTGGTCACCTGGCCCTGGAGAAAGCCGAGGGCGTCCGCGCCGGTGACCTTGATCAGACCCAGATGGCCGAGATCGCACAGGGCCGGGTCGGCGCTTTGGGGGGCGGCGGGGAAGCGGGTCTGGCCGGCCTCGTCGAATTGGGCCCCGCGGGTCTGGAGGAAGTCGCGCCATTGGCTGTTCATCGTATTGAGTCTCCTGGTCGGTGGCGCCGGGATAGGGCCTTAAGCCGGTACTGACCCACCGCAAATCAATTCTGGGTCTCCCCGCCCCTCTTCGGCCAGGCCGCAAACCGAGGTGCGTCGGGTATAAGATAAGGCAAGTCGTCCTCTGGCCGTGGGCGGGATCATCCCAAGGTGGCAGGCGGGCTGGGCATGAAAATGCGGATCAGACCCCGACGTCGGCAGGGGTGCATGAGGCCCCCCCTCGTGATCCTCAGGTCCATTCAGACAACTCAGAGCCTTATTCAGACAGCCAAAGTGGTAACGTTTTGACGATTCATCAAGCCAATCTGCGTGTCGATAGCCTGGTCCTCTACAAGGGGCATCCCGCCCGGGTTCTGGCCCTGGGGGAAAAGATCGAGATCGCCCTCGACAAGAACGAGATCAAGCGGGTCCGTCTCAAGGACATCGATCTGCTCCATCCAGGCCCCCTGCGCGATCTCCAGGATTTGAACCTGGACGCGGGCGATTTCGCGGAAGCCTGGGAGCTGATGGAGGGCGGGACCGCCCGCTTGCGGGAACTGGCGGAGTTGATCCATGGCGACTTCACCCCCGCTTCCGCCTGGGCGGCCTGGGGTCTGGTGGCGGAAGGACTCTGGTTCAGCGGTACGCCGGCGGAGATCCGGGCCCGCCCCCGCGCGGAGGTGGAAGCGGACCAGGCCCAGCGCCGGGCTCGGGAGAACGCGGCCCGGGAGTGGGATAGTTTCCTGGCGCGTCTTGCGGCCTCCCAGCCCCTGCCGGAGGACGCCGAGCGTCTGGCGGAGGTGGAGCGTCTGGCCTGGGGCCGTTCGGAGCACAGCCGCATACTCAAGGCCCTGGGCATCGAGGAGACCCCGGAGCATGCCCACCGTGCCTTGATCCGCTTCGGCTTCTGGGCGCCGGATCACAACCCCCATCCCGCCCGTCATGCCCTGCCGGAATCCGACCCCGAGCTGCCGGTGGGCGAGCTGCCGGATGAGGAGCGCCTGGACCTGACCCATCTGCCGGCCTACGCCATCGACGACGAGGGCAATCAGGACCCTGACGATGCCCTCAGCCTGGAGGGGGACCGCCTCTGGGTGCATGTGGCCGACGTGGCGGCCCTGGTGCCGCCGGACAGCGCGCTGGACCGCGAGGCTCGCGCCCGGGGGGCCAACCAGTATCTGCCGGAGCGCCTGGTCAACATGCTGCCGCCGGCCATCACCACCCGCCTGGGCCTGGGCCTCCAGGAGATCTCGCCGGCCCTCTCCTTCGGTTTCGGTTGCGACGCGAAGGGGGAAGTGGTTGATGTCAGCGTCCAGCCGAGCTGGGTCCGGGTGCAGCGCCTGAGTTACGAGGGCGCCGAGGGCCGCCTGGACGAGGCCCCTTTCGCCGCCATGCAGGCATTGGTGGAGCGTTTCCGCCAGCGCCGGGAGGCCAATAACGCCGCCGGCATCGAACTGCCTGAGGTGAGCCTGCGGGTGCGGGACGGCGAGGTGGTCATCCGCCCTCTGCCGCGGCTCCGCAGCCGGGCTCTGGTCATGGACGCCATGCTCATGGCCGGGGAGGCCGTCGCCATCCTGTGCCGCGACCAGGGCATCCCCATCCCCTACGTTACCCAACCCCCCCCGGACAAGATCGAGCAGCCGGCGGACCTGGCGGCCATGTATGCCTATCGTCGGCGCTTCAAGCCCTCCCGCCTGGTGGGAGAGCCCGGGGCCCATTTCGGCCTGGGCCTTCCCCTCTACACCCGCGCCACCAGCCCCCTGCGGCGCTATTCGGATTTGCTGGTCCACCAGCAGATCCGCGCCTGGCTGCGTGGGGCCGAACCGATAGATGCCAAGGCGGTGGTGGCCCGGGTGGGGGAGGCGGAGACCGTGGGCGCCGCCGTGCGCCGCGCCGAGCGTCTGTCCAATCAGCACTGGAAACTGGTCTGGCTGCGCGCCCATCCGGATTGGTGGGGCGAGGCGGTGGTGGTGGACCGGGAGGAGCGCAAGCACGTGCTGCTGCTTCCGGAGCTGGCCCTGGAGACCCGCGTCCGCCTCCAGGGCGACCCGGCCCTCAACAGTCGTCTGCGGGTCTCCCCCCGGGAGGTGGATCTGGCGGATCTGGACTGCCGGTTCCGTATCCGGGACTAGCGGTATTGGAGGTGCCTTGGGCGGCGAAAAGCCCGACAATAGACCCATAGCCCGCCCGGTCGGGCGCGGACCCAGGAGGTCAGTCCATGATCAAGCTACCCTTCAGTCGGAAACCCACGGAAGAGGCCAGCGTCAAGTCGAGCGTTGCCTTCGCTGCCTATTGCGAGGCCGAGCGGGAAAGGCGGCGCGATACCACCGCTGGCCTGGACGAGCAGCGCTTCCAGGCGGCGATGGATCTGGCCCTGGAGCGCCTGCGCGCTTATGAAGCGAAGGAGGAGGATCGTTCATGATCATTCTGCGTCTCGAGGCCGAGCGCCTGCATCGCTACCGGGTCCTGCGCCTGGCCGATCTGCCGGAGCGGGGCATCATTGGCCTGAGCGGCGACAATGAGAGCGGCAAGAGCGCCATCGGCGAGATCATCTGTTTTGCCCTCTTCGGCCGTACCTTCGCCCTGGCGGGTGAACGTATCGGTAAGCTGGTGCACTGGGGGGCCGGGGAGGGCGCCGTGACCCTCCGCTTCCGCGTCAAGGGAAAAAGCTACGAGGTCAGCCGTCATCTGGCCCGTGACGGGGCCCAGTCGGCGCGCTTGATCCAGCTCGATGCGCCCGCCGAACCCCTGGCGCGGGCCGAGGGCGTCAACCAAGCCATCAGCCGCCTGGTTGGTTTTGGCTTCGACGACTACGTCGAGACCTGTTATCTCGCCCAGCGCGAGATTGCCTCTCCCCATCCCCATAGCCCCGCGGTACGCGCCATGGTGGGCGCCGTGCCCCTGGTCACTTGCGCCGCCCGGCTTGGCGAGGAAATCCGTCAGGCCGAGGCAGACTTGGCCCTGCGGCGAGAGCGCCAGCAGGCCCTGAGGGCGGAGGAGGCCCAACTGGCCCCAGGGGCCGGGCGCATCGAGGCCCTGGAACGTCAACTGGCGGAGATCGACGAACGGTCGGGGCGTCTGGCCGAGCGCCTGCGGGCCTTGCAAGCCGCGGGGGACGAATACAGCTCCGCCTATCGTCGCCATCGAAGTCACACCGCCCGCCGTGCCCTGGCCGGACTCTTCGCCAATGTCGCCTTGCTGGCCGTCCTGGCGCTGGGCGCCCTCTGGGCCATGATCCACTACCAGCCCGATACCTGGCCCATGCCGGTCATCATCGCCTGGCTGGAGAGCCTGATCGCGGAAACCGGCCTGAAGGCTCATGGCGTCATTCTGGCTATCGCCTTCCTCTTCGGGGGGTTCCTCTTCCTGTCCTGGCTCTGGCTGGGGCTGTTGGCGTTGGGGTTGCGGCGGCGGCGGGCGTGGGCACGACGGCTGGCCCAGGAATTGGACCGGTTGGATGGCCTCGAGCCCCTGCCGGCGCGCCTGGGGGAGGCCCCGGGACACGGAGGGGTCGCCGCGGGCGATGTCGAGCCGGGGGGCCCTGGTGCTGGTCCCCGGTTTGACGGGGACCTGGAGGTTTTCGTCGACCGTCCGGACGTGGAACGGCGTGCCCGCCTGCGCCAGCGTATTCTGCTCCTGGAGGCCGCGGTCTCGGAGGTCTGTAGCGCACTGGAACATGAGGTGGTATGGCTCAAGCGCGACATGGAACGTCTGGGGGCCTGGCGAACCGCCGCTCAGAACGGACTGGCGCGGCTGCGCAGTGATGGTCAGCGTCATCGGGATCTGACCCGAGAGCTGGTCCAGCTCGAGCAGGAGATCGCGGCGGCGGAGGATTGGATCGCCACCCGCCGGCTGGCCCACGAACTCCTGGAGGGCGCCGCGCGGGAGATGTCCCGCCGTTTCAGCGGGGGATTGCGGGATATGGTCAGCCGGGCCCTGCCGCGCTTCACCGAAGGCCACTATGAATTTCTCGAGGTGGACGAGGATCTGCAGATCCGGGTCTATTCCAGCGACAAGCGCAACCTGCTGGATCTGGACGAGATCTCCAGCGGGACCCAGCGCCAGATCATGCTGGCGTTACGTCTTGGCCTGTCCCAGGAACTGGTAGCCCGCCGGGTGCGGGATGATCAGTTCGTCTTCCTCGACGAACCCTTCGCCTTCTTCGACAGTCGCCGGTTGCGCGGCGCGCTGAAGAATCTCTCGGAGTTGGGGGGGGACTTGACCCAATACTGGGTGGTGGCCCAACGCTTCCCCCAGGACGCACCCATCGGACTCGAGATCGCCTGTGGCCAGCACCCCGATACTTTGACCCACGGGTTTCCGGAGGTTGCCTAAGGAGCAAGGAAGCCCGGGCACCTGCACCCTTGCCGATTAAATGCCCGGCCAAGGGTTGTCAGGTTAAGTGAAGAGGTATCCGTAGCTTTCAGCCACCGCACCGTCCACTCGGCTTATTGATTCGTGATGACCAGACCCCTGGCGGGGAACCGAGGTGATCGGGGTCTGGGTAGGGGGTATCAGGGGGTGGGGAGGACGCGGGGAGGCCAGTCCCCGGTCCTGAACACAGGTCTAGGCCCGCCAAGTGCGCACAGGCCCCGTGTCCAGATGGACGAAGCTGGATCTACCATAGGAACCCACGCCACCGCGACCCAGGTCGATGGCCGCTTCGCGCAGGCGGGAATTGGAACAACCCTCGAAGCTCACGTCGATCGCCATGCCACTGATATGGTAGCTGTTGCGCGCCACCCTTTTGGAGGCACGGCGTAACTGGGCGTTGCTGTTGGGAGAGCGGTAGCCGCTGAAAACCTCGATTTCGCACTCCTCACCGTGGATGCGCCCTTGCAGGTCATACAGGAGGTCGAAGAGTTTGGGGTCCATGTAGGTGCTCTCACCATTGCGGTGATCGCGCAGAAAATGATTGAGTTTGGCCAGGGAATCCCGCTGATAGCTAGCGCCAATACGGTAGGCGATGCGTATTCTTTCGTCGGTATGCGCATTGCGCAGGCAGAGAAGGCGGGCCTTTTCGGAGGATATCTTAGTGGCGAAGGCGGGTGCCGTAACAGCGGAAAGGGCGAGGCCAAGGAAATATCGCCGGTTCATTCGTTAACCCCGTAGTCGTCATTCGGATAAATCCAGTGGGTGGCGATTATAGTCAGAAAAATGTGTCCCGCAACAATAATTTGAGTCCTTTTTCAACTAATTGACCGCGTGTCATTCAATTAACTTGTCGCCTGTGCGCGACGAACAAATGATTGATGGATAACTTGATTGAGTGACCGGAAATGCCGCCGCGGGTGAAGGCATCCGGAAAACGTGAATTGCTTGAGTGGTTTGATAGTCCCGGATCTACATGGAACAACGCGAAAAGAGGTTTGACCGCAAATGTCGCTATTGTACAACGCGTTTTGTTCGCGCAACCAACAAGGGTCTGGATCAACCAGCGAGCAGGATGGATCCGTGTCTTCTCTCCCGCGATTCCCTTGTCAGGTGCCCGTCGCTCCCCTGTCTCCCTGGTCTTAGGCTACTGCCGAGCTGGCCTGGGACGAGA